>JAFEDV010000041.1 GCA_018241475.1 Pseudomonadota bacterium
AGCGCGACGCCGAGCCGGGGCCCATCGGAGTCGCAAGCTGGATCGCCTGCAGTCACACGGCGAAATGGCTCCCGGGTCTTTGCCCGCTTGCGCGGGCGTCGCCCGGGAAACGTCGACGGCGTGCGGCGCCCGCAGATAACAAGAGCGCCCTTTGCACGTTCCCCGGCCAAGCGTGCGGAAGCACGCGCGCGCCGGGGCCCATCGGAGTCGCAAGCTGGGTTGCAAGGAAATCGCGCCGAGAAATGGATCACCGAAAGAGTGATACGCCGGACTTATCGCGCAGCTTATACGAACAGCCTGCGCGCCGCCGCCAGCCGTTCGATGCCGCGATCCAGAGTCGCGTCGCTCTTGGCGAAACAGAGCCGCACGAGCGGCGGCGGATCAGGCTCGGCGTAGAAAGCCGAATAGGGGATGACGGCGACGCCGGCTTCTTTCACCGTCCGCAGCGCAAAATCCCGATCCGAGACGGCGATGCCGGAGGCGGCCAGATCGACGCTCAGGAAATACGCGCCCGCCGCCGGCAGCACTTGATAGCCGGCTTGCGCAAGTCCCTTCGCCAGCCGATCGCGCCCGCGCTCGAACCCGGCGCGCACCTCCGCGAAATGCTCGGCCGGCTTGCCGAGGCCGTAAGCGACCGCCTTCTGCAAGTTCGGCGGCGTCGTGAAGGTGAGGAATTGGTGCGCCTTGGCGAAGAGTTCGGTAAGCGGCGGCGCGGCGCAGGCGAAACCGACTTTCCAGCCGGTCATCGAAAACATCTTGCCGGCGGAGCCGATCTTGATGGTGCGCTCGCGCAGCGCGTGCAGCATCGAGGCATGCCGGCGCCCGTCGAACAGCACGTGCTCCCAGACCTCGTCGCTGATGACGACGGCGTTTACTCTTTCCGCATGGCGCGCCACCAGCGCCAGATCGTCGGGCGTGAACACGTTCGAGGAGGGATTGCCCGGCGTGCAGATGACGATGGCGCGCGTCTTCGCGGTGATCGCCGCGGCCAGTTTGGCTTCGTCGATGCGCCAATGCGGCGGCTCGAGCCGCACCAAGCGCGCCGTACCGCCGCCGCGGCGCACCATGGGCAGATAGGAATCGTACATCGGCTCGAGCAGCACCACTTCGTCGCCCGGCTCGATCACCGCGAGCAGGGCGGCCGCCAGCGCTTCAGTCGCACCCGAGGTGATGGTGATTTCCGTCTTCCAATCGAGCGCCACGCCCTGGTGGACGCGATAGTGCTCGGCCACCGCTTCGCGCAGCGCCGGCAGCCCGCGCATCGGCGGATATTGGTTCGGCCCCTCGATCAGCGCCTGCGCGGCGCGCTCGCGCACGTCGAGCGGCCCATCGCTCTCCGGAAACGCCTGGCCCAGATTGATGGCGCCGAGTTCGGCTGCGAGGCCAGACATGGTCTCGAAGATCGTCGGCTTGAGGCTCGCATAGACGCTGTTCATGCGCCTCCTTTTGGCGCCGAAAAGCGGCGGTGAACACCCAGCCTAGCCCCTTTACGACCGCCGCATGCGCGGTCATAAACCCCGCCTCCGGACAGGTGGCCGAGTGGTTGAAGGCGCACGCCTGGAACGCGTGTATAGGTGCAAGCCTATCGAGGGTTCGAATCCCTCTCTGTCCGCCACGCTCCGACCGAAAGCAGGAATGACTTGCGGCAAGGCGGATGCGCTTCTTGCCTCGCAATGTTCCAAACTCGGACAGCCATTGCGGAGTTTGTGCTTAATTTGCGGTGCGCCCGTTGAACGCCGATTCGGCCGCACACGCTTGCTGCGCACGAACTTGAGAATGATTTCCGTTTGGTCATCTTCGAGGACGCTCACGAAAACGCTCGTGATGTTTGACCTACGGAGTGACTAATGAAAATCATGTCGAGCCTGCGGGCGTTCGGCCGCGATCAAAGCGGCGCGTCGCTTGCTGAATACGCGATCCTGCTTGCGATCATGGCTGCCGTCGGCGTCGCGCTTCTGCCCGATCTGCGTACGGCGATCGCCACGAAGTTCACTGCGGCCACCACACAGCTGAACAGCAACTAAAACTAACACCGTGCGGCGCAGCTCTTGCAGCGCCGCAATCAGGCCCGCTGCGGCCGCCGGCAATAACGTCGGCGGCCGATTTTCCCGAGGGAGCGGGCGCATGCGGCGCGCGACTGTCATTACGCTTGGAGTAGCTGCGCTCTTCGCTACCGGCGCCATTCTGTTCGGCCGCTCGTGGCTGGACCAGCAGAACGCCTCCGCGCGTTCGCCTGGCATGAGCACCATCGTGGTTACCGCCCGCGCGCTCAAGTTCGGCGATGCAATCGGCGCGGCCGATATCCGCCAGGTCCGCTGGCCAGCCGAGTCCGTGCCGGCGGGCGCCTTCCATAGCGTCGCCGACTTGCGCCTCGGCTTGGAGCAGCGGCAGGCGCTTCAGGACATAGCGGCGAATGAGCCGCTCATTGCTTCGCGCATCACCGGTTCGGGACAGCGCGCCATCCTTTCGGCGGTCGTCTCGCCGGGCATGCGCGCCTTCGCCATCCGCGTTGACGACGTGGTCGGCGTCGCCGGCTTCGTTCTGCCTAACGATCGCGTCGACATCATCCTCGTCCGCTCCGAGGATTCCAACCGCTACAACAACAACAACGCGTTCCGCTCCGACCTGTTGCTGCAGAACGTCCGCGTGCTGGGCATCGACCAGGAGGCCAACACGCAGGAGAACACCCCGCGCATCGCTCGCGCCGTGACGCTTGAGGTCAGCCCCGAGCAGGCGCAGATCCTGAGCCTCGCCGCGCAGGCCGGATCCTTGCGCCTGGCGCTGCGCAATCAGGCGGGAAGCGAAGTCCAGAACACGCGCACTATCACCGTCCAGGACCTGCGCAACACCTCAGAGACCACGACGCCGACGGCGCAGCACTTTCAGCGCCGCGCCCCGCGCGCCGAAGCCGGCGAAGCGGTGGTGGTCATTCGCGGCGATGACCGCGCCGTCACTCATGTCAGTCAGTAGATACCGCCTAGCGAAGGGAAAGTTGGAGCGTTCCATGTCGAAGCTCAGTCACACAGCGGCGCTCCTTCTCGGAGTTCTCACGCTGACGAGTGCGCCCATCGCGGCCGCTCAAACCGCACATGCCCTGGTGCAAGACGTGCACACAACGACCGGCGCCAGCGTCGCGGTCCCGCTCGGCAAGTCGCGGGTGATCCGGTTGCCGGTTGCGTTCCGCCAGGTCGTGCTGGCGCGGCCTGCGACGGCGGACGTTCACGTGCTGTCGAGCCGCTCCTTCTATGTCTACGGCAAAGCCGTCGGCTCGACGAACGTGCTTCTGCTCGACGGGCACAATCAGCCGGTCGCCATGGTCGATCTCGAGGTCGGGTTCGACATCGACGGCATCCAATCGACCGTCAACACGATGTTGCCGGGCCAGCAGATCGGGGTCCGCGCCGTGCCGAACGGCGTGATCATGACCGGCACCGCCAATGACGCCGCTTCCGCGGCGCAGGCGCTGGCGATCGCCGACCGCTATGCCCCGAACGCGGTAACCAACGCCATGTCGGTGCGCGGCCCCCAGCAGGTCGTGCTCGAAGTGCGCTTCCTGGAAGCGGACCGCAATGTCGGTCGCGAGCTGGGTCTGAACACGTTCATCCACAGCGGCAATTTTTCGATCGCGACCGGCGTCCATACGCCGGGAAGCTTCTCCAACGACGGCTTGGCCAGCGGGCGTAGCGCGTTCGGCGCCATGCGCTTCCTGAACGACGGGCGCAGCCTCATCGATGTTCAGCTCGACGCGCTGGAAGAGCGCGGCGTCGTGCACATGCTGGCTGAGCCGAACTTGGCGGCCCTGTCCGGCGACACCGCCACGTTCCTCGCCGGCGGCGAATTTCCGATCCCCGTGGCCGCCGCCAACAACACGATCACCGTCGAGTTCAAGCAATTTGGCGTGGCGCTCGCATTCACGCCCACAGTGCTCGCCGATGGACGCATCAATCTGCGCGTTTCCACGGAGGTCAGCCAGCTCGACGAGAATCACGGCGTGCGCGTCGAGCGCATCCAGATTCCGTCGCTGGTCGTGCGCCGTTCGGCTACGACCATCGAGCTGAACGACGGTCAGAGCATGGCGATGGCCGGTCTCATTCAAAGCAACTACACCACCAACCGTACGCAAGTGCCGTGGGCCGCCGACGTGCCGGTATTGGGCGCGCTCTTCGCCTCGACGCGGTTCGAGCGCAATCAGACCGAACTCGTCGTGGTCGTGACGCCGCGTCTCTCCAGCGCGGTCGGAAGTCAATCCAGCCTGGCGGCGCCATTCTCGTCGCACGCCGCGCCGAGCGATCCCGAACTCTTCCTCGGCGGCGTGACCGAGCGTCCGACTGCGCCGCCGCCGGTCTCGGAAGTGCCGTCGACCGCCCAGTCCGGCGAGCATGTGTCGCAAGCCGCGCCGCAAGCGCAGAGCGCTGAAGCTGTCGCGCCCGCGGCGGAACCGACGCTTGACGGCGCCGCCGCCGAAGCTTCGGCGACCGGTCCCATGCAAGCGGTGGCGGCCAACGCGCCCGCCGCCGCGGCGACCTCGGCGCAGCCGCGCAGCTGGACCGAGGCCCTGCGTGACTTCCTGCATATGCGGCGTCCGCAACGTCCGCAGGCGGATGCTTCCGCTCAGGCAGCCCCAACCGGCGCCGGTGAAACACCCGCCTCAACTCAAACATCCGACGCCGGCGCGACGACCCGCGGCGGCGCGTCGTGAACCAAGAAGGTGCATCGATGAAAGTCCTCATCTCCACGTTTGCGCTGCTCGCATTGAGCGGCTGCGCCGGCTCGTATCGCGATGGCAGCTTGGAGACGACCGACACTTTCGGCCGCGCCAACGCCGCCAACATTCAGACGCAAGCCGCGGCCGCGCGCTCCGACCAGAGCACCACGGACGGCGAAGTCGTCGCCAGTGCGGTCGACAAGTATAAGCACGGCGATCCGCCGCCGACCGCCGCTCCCGCGGCGTCGCGCGTCGGCGCAGGCGGCAACTAAGCATGGCCCGTCGCGCGCGCCCATCTGCGCGGCGTGCGTCGCGTGATCGCTCAGGCGCGTTTGCGCGCGCCGAGAGCGGGGCGGTGCTTGCCTGGCTGGCCATTTTGGTTCCGGTCCTGCTGGGACTCGGCACTTTGGCCGTCGACTTGTCGCGGCTCTTCAGCCTGCAGACGCAGCTGCAGAATGCCGCCGACGCGCTGGCGCTCGCCGGCGCCGCAGAGCTCAACGGCGCCAACACCTCGATCGCGCGCTCGACCAGTGCGATCAACAACCTGGTCGTGAACAACCAGCGCTTCGGCGCAAATGGTCCCGCCCAGGTCGCCGTATCGTCCATCCGTTTCCTGCAATCGCTGCCGGCGTCCGACGCAATCGCCATCTCCAGCGCCAATATCACAACAGACCCAACGGCCGCGCGCTACGTCGAGGTGCAGGTCAGTCCGGTTAGCATGAATTTCATCCTGCCGTTCTTCAGCGGCATCGCGAACGCAACCACCGGAGCGCGCGCGACCGCCGGTCTGCGCGAAGCGCTTTGCCAATCCACGCCGATGTTCATTTGCAATCCGTGGGAGGGGACCAGCACCTCGCTTACCCAGGCCGCGAATGACCCGGCTCAGCTGCGCCGCCTGATCGACCTCAAGGCCGGCGGTGGCGGCAGCAACCAATACACGTCCGGCAATTACGGCTTCCTGCAAGTCCCGATCGGCAACGGCGCCTCGGCGCTCCAGACGGCCGTTGCACAGGTCAGCCCGACAGTTTGCGCGTCGACTCAGGATGGCGTCTCGCTACGCCCCGGCCAGGTCACCTACGTGGATCGCGGCTTCAACGTTCGCTTCGACCAGTATGGCGGCAGTATGAACAGTGCGCGCAGCGACCCGAATTTCCGCCCCGCGCGCGACGTGATGACCTTCCCACGCGACAGCTGTTTTTCCAACAACTCGTGCAGCCCGTTGGGCGCCGCGGCGAGCAGAATTGGCGCCGGCGACTGGGATTTTGTCGCCTACATGCAGGCCAATCACGGCACAATCACGACGGCGACGATTGGCGGCGTCACCTATGCCATCAACTATTCGGCGCACACCTTCGCTCCATCCAATCAAAGACCATCTCGCTATCAGGTCTATCGCTGGGAAATCGACACCAACCATATCCCCAACGCAGGCGTGCCGACCCACTATAGCGGCGGCGTGTTGAATGACACGCCGGACCGCCGACTTCTCTATGTTGCAGTTCTGAACTGCAACGCGCTCTCGGCGCAGGGATTGATGAGCGGCGGCAATTCCGGCGCGCCGCTTCCAGTGCAGGCCTATTCCCGATTCTTCCTCACGGAGCAGGTCAACAGCGATGTTTACGGCGAGTTCAACGGCATCGTCGAGCCTGGCTCCGACAACGGCATCTTGCACGAACTGGTGCAACTCTACCGATGAACGCCACCCGCATCTTCTCGAGGAACGATTGCGGCGCCGCCCTTGCGGAGTCGGCGATAGCGCTGCCGCTGATCGTGATCGTGTTTGCGACGGTTTTCGCGTTCGGTTCTACCTTGTTCAATACTCAGGTGCTGGAGACTGCGGCGCGTGATGCGGCGCGCTACTTGGCCCGCACCGCCACGACGTCGGCCGATGAGACCGCCGCGCGCAACCTTGCTGTCTATGCGAATACAGGCGGCGTCGGTTCGTCGCGCGTGCGCGGGCTGACCACCGGCAATGTGGCGATCACCTACGTCACGATCGCCAATCCCATCAACGCC
>JAFEDV010000420.1 GCA_018241475.1 Pseudomonadota bacterium
GAGCAATTGTGTCGCCTTCATCTTGTCCGCCAGCGGCAGAGCGATCGGCGGGCCCAT
Source organism: Pseudomonadota bacterium (assembly GCA_018241475.1). Taxonomy (GTDB): domain Bacteria; phylum Pseudomonadota; class Alphaproteobacteria; order Caulobacterales; family Aquidulcibacteraceae; genus Vitreimonas. The sequence goes on from JAFEDV010000420.1 coordinate 58, forward strand.
ATCCGTCTTGTTGGCGTCAACCACGTAGAGCTTGCCGTCGGCGCGGTGCCGCAATGCGTCGATGGCGCCCCAATCCATGCCCATTTCCCGCGTAAACGCGGCGATCTGCGCCACCTCCTCAGCCGAGAAGATGTCGACGGGCAGCCGGAACAGCACCTCGGTATTGGTGTTCTCGAACCGCTTCGCCAGCGGCCGCCGCTTGATGAAGACACACACCGGCCGGCCACCGACAGTGCAGGTGCGCAGATCGTCCACCATCGACACATCCGCGCCGCGATTGTCGATCAGGCGCTGATAGGCTCGCCCGGGCAAACGATGCGCCGGGCACTGGATCACGTGCCCATCGTGGGCGCCGTTGATCTCGGACTTTTCGACCGCCAGCCCCGCATGTCGGGTTGGATCCAGCGCCAGCGGATAGCCGAACGCCGCCTCGAATGCTTCTGCAATGCGGGTTTTCGAGACGTTCGGGCAGCCAAAATTGATCAGCTGCGCGCCGCGTTTCAGCTTCAACGGCGGTTTGTTGGGCGTCACGGTCGCATCTTCAAAGTGCATCACCACATCGGCGTTGGAGGTGTCCTTCGAAAGCCGCGCGCCCGCCATCCGGGACACTGCCCACACCAGATACCAGGGTCGCGCCCGTTCAGGCGTGAAGGCGATGGTAAAGGGGGCGCCGATCGGCTCTGCCGCGCGCGCTGCGAAGAAATAGCGAAACCACGCCGTCACCTCTGCAATCACCGATGGTGAATAGGGCACGCGCGCGCCTGTCTTCCTCACGGTGAGGCCGGTCAAGCCGAAGCGGAAATCGCGGAGCCAGACAGCGCCGCTGGTCTGGAAGGCGGGGTCGTCAATCGTCATGATGCACGCGTGGCCCGGCGCTTGCTTCAGAGGCGGTCATGAAGACCGCCGTCGTCGCCGCCGTGTTTGCTTTCGATCGCCTGCGCACGGTGCTGCTCGCCCTCTCGTTCATCATCTTCATCAAGTGCGGTCTGGTGCTGGCCGCGCTTGCTCTGAGTCATTAGCGCTTGGGCGCGAGCGTTTCGAGCGCGCTGCGCGCGCGGCTCAAATCGTAACCGGCTCGCGCCGCCGCCTCGACAATCTCATCCGGCCCGGCCGCGCCCGAAAGGGCTTGCGCCATTCCCCATGCCATCGCTGAGCGTGTGCCGCTGCGACAATAGGCGAGTATGGGCCGGGGCGATTGCTCCATAATCAGGACCGTCTCCGCAACGACCGCCGGCGGCGGCGGGCCCTGAAAGGGCAGCGCCCGAAAGGTCATGCCTGCGGCTTTGGTGGCCGCAACGATGTCGGCTTCGCTGGGCTGACCCGGATCTTCGTTCTCGGACCGGTTCTTGATGATGGTCCCGAAGCCCTCCGCCCCGGCGCGGGCGATATCCTCTAGCGTGAGTTGGGGTGCGACCGCGAAGTCGGGAGAAAGGCGTCTGAACTCGGCCATGCGGCCGCCACGTTGACACGGCTTTGCCGGGAAGCAAGGTTTGCGTGCGCTTGCGCGCAGGTGAGTCAGGCCGTTCGAATGCTTAGCCTAGCCGTCCGGCGCCTCCTCGTGTCGATCCCGACACTGCTGACCATCATCGCCGCCTCCTTCTTTCTCATGCACGCCGCGCCTGGGGGCCCGTTCGCACGCGAGCGCCAGGTGCCGCCGGCGATCGAGCAGCGCTTGGAGGCGCATTACGGGCTCAACAAGCCGGTGGTCGAGCAGTTGCTCGATTATGTCGGCGGCCTGGTGCGCGGCGATCTTGGGCCGTCCATGGTCTACCAGGACAAGAACGTCCTCGACATCATCGCGGAGGGCGCCCCGACAAGTGCGGTGCTGGGCCTGTCGTCCTTGATCCTTGCGCTGTTCGTAGGCGGCGGACTTGGCGCCATGGCCGCACTTCGCCAAAACAAGTCGCAGGACCACCTTGTCATGGCGATTGCGGTGGTGGGCGTGTGCTTGCCGCCGCTCGTCGTCGGGCCGCTGGCGCAGATGCTGTTCGGCGTCAACCTGCACATCCTGCCGACGACCGGTCTATACCGCGACGAGTTCGGCCTCATCTATCTTATCCTGCCAGTCTTGACGTTGTCGCTGCCGATGATCGCCGTCATCTCACGCCTCATGCGCGCCAGCATGATCGAAGCGCTTCGCTCCAACGCGATCCGCACGGCGCGAGCCAAAGGCCTGCCTGAGCGCACCGTGCTGTTGCGGCATGCGCTGCCGATCGCGTTGCTGCCGATCGTCTCTTACGCGGGGCCGGCGCTGGCTGGCGTGATGGCGGGCTCCTTCGTGATCGAGACGGTCTATCAGCTGCCCGGCATCGGCAAGCAGCTCGTGCGCGCGGCCGGCCAGCGCGACTACACGCTGGTGATGGGCGTGGTGCTGGTCTATTCGGTGCTGATCATTCTCGCCAATCTGGGCGCGGACCTGCTCTATCGCGTGCTCGATCCCAGGACGCGCTCCGCATGAGCGAAGTGCTTCTCGACGATGTCGATGCGCCGCGCGCCGTGCGGGGGCGGTCGCTGTGGGAGGACGCGCGGCGGCGCCTCGTGCGCAATCCGAGCGCGGTGGTTAGCCTCTATGTCGTCGCTATCCTCGTGCTGATCGCGATCTTCGGCCCCATGCTCTGGGTGCACCCGATCGACGCCATCTACCCGGACCGCGTCGCCATTGGCCCGACCTTCGCCCATCTGCATCTGCTCGGCACCGATACCGAAGGACGCGACCTCGTTGCGCGCACCATGTTCGGCTTGCGGATTTCACTCTTGGTCGGCGTCGCCGCCACCGTGGTTGCGCTCACTATCGGCGTCGCCTACGGCGCGGTCGCCGGCTTCTTCGGGGGCGTCGTTGACGACGTCATGATGCGCATCGTCGATGTGCTCTACGCGATCCCGTTCATCTTCTTCGTCATCGTGCTGATGACCGTAATCAACACGCCCGACCCATTCGTGAAGCTCATGCTCATCTTCATGGCTATTGGCGCGGTGGAGTGGCTGACGATGGCGCGGATCGTGCGGGGCCAGACCATCGCGCTTCGCAACAAGGAATTCGTCGAAGCCGCGCAGGCTGCAGGCGCCCGACCCATGGAGATCGTATTCCGTCACATCGTGCCCAACGTGCTGGGGCCGGTCGTGGTGTTTGCTACGCTGAATATTCCGGTGATCATTCTTTCCGAAAGCTTCCTCTCCTTCATCGGCTTGGGAGTGCAGGAACCGCTGACCTCTTTGGGTCGCCTCATTTCCGACGGCGCCGGCCAGATGATCAACGCGCCGTGGATGCTCATCACGCCGGCCATCGTTATGCTGATCACGCTGCTGGCGCTCAATTTCCTGGGTGACGGGCTGCGGGACGCGCTCGATCCGAAGGACCGCTAGGCGCTACTGGACGCGCCGGACGCGAAGGGCCGGCCCGCCCGCGTCGACGTGCATCAGGAAACTGCCCATCATGGCGCGGCGGACACGCACGCTGCCGCCGCTGCGGGCGTTGCGAGCGTTTTCATCGTCGATCTGTTCCCATTGTTGGCCATTGTCGAGCGTGAAGGTGGCGCGGCCGCTGCGATCTTGCGCAACGCGCGTGATATGGGCGGAGATTTCGGCGACGTCTTCCGTCGGCCGGCGCGAGGGCCCGCCGAGGCCGGCGAAGAGGTTGCCGAGACTGGGCAAGGAGAAGCCGAACGCTTCGCGGTTGACGCGTTCTGCTTGCTGGCGATCGACGGCGACGAGATCGCCGCGGTTTTGCGCCTCATGCATGCGCCCGACCGCGCGGTCGTAGCACTCCAGCCGCTGATGCTCGTCGCCGATCTGGGCGCACGCATAGACTTCATCGAGCACCGCCGGACTGGCTTGCGATTGTTGCGGCGCCGGTCCTTGTGCGGCGGCCGGCAGAGCCAGAACCGCGATCAGCAATCCTGCGAACACGAGGCGCATTTCAGTATCTCCCACCCATCGCCGGATCATCCTAGACTGGCCCCTGCGCCGTTGTCAGCCCGCGGCGGCAGGAGGCTGGAGCCGATGAGCGCCAAATGGACGAGCCGCAGGGCTCTGCTCGCCGCCGGGGCGGGGCTGACGGCAGCGCCGGCGCTCGCGGGTTGCGCGAATTCCCACATTGTCGGTTTGGACAAGACGGCCCGCTCGCTCGATATCTGCAATCAGGGCGAGCCGATCTCGCTCGATCCGCACAAGTGCAACAGCTCCTGGGAAAACAACATCATCGGCAACATGTTCGTCGGCCTCGTCACCGAGGACCAGCATGCGCACCCGATCCCCGGCATGGCCGAGCGCTGGGAAACCAGTGACGACGGGCTGATCTGGACGTTCTTCCTGCGGCCCGCGCAATGGTCGGATGGCGCGCCCTGCAACGCGCATGATTTCGAGTTCGCGTTTCGCCGCATCCTCGATCCCGCCAATCTCGCCGTCTATGCCTCGTTCCTCTACCCGATCAAGAACGCCGAAGCCGCCAACAACGGGCGTATGCATGTCAATCAGGTCGGCGTCACCGCGCTCGACGATCTCACGCTCGAAATCCGCCTTGAGCATCCCGCGCCCTATCTGCCGCAGTTGATGAAGCACTACACGACGTTCCCGGTGCCGAAGCATCTGGTGAGCCGGTATCATGATGACTGGATCAAGCCCGACCATATCGCCGTCAACGGCGCCTTCACGCTGAGGCGCTGGTGGTCGAACTACATCGTCCACCTCGAGCGCAATCCCTATTTCTTCGATGCGCCCAACGTCGTCTTCCAGAACCTCTATTTCTATCCAAGCAGCGACGTGAACGCTTCGGCGCGCAAGGTCATGAGCGGCGAGGCGGGTTGGGCGACGCGCTTTGCCTCCAACCAATACCGCGAGCTGCGGCGTGTGCTGCCGGGCTATCCGCGCGTGGCGCCGTTTCTCGTCTGCAACTACTTCGCGTTCAACGTGACGCGCCCGCCATTCCACGACAAACGCGTCTGTCAGGCGCTCTCCATGGCTTACGACCGCGACTTCGTGGCGGCGCGAATCTATGGCACCGGCGAACGTCCGGCTTATTCGATCGTCCCGCCGGGAATCGCCGACTATCCGGGCACGGCGCGCTACGCATGGGCCAACCTCGCCATGGCCGACCGACTTGCCCAGGCGCAAAGTCTGCTGCGCGCCGCCGGCTTCGGCCCGAACAATCCGCTGCGTTTCGAGGTCGCCCATCGCGCCACCAGCGACAACCCGCGCGTCGCGGTGGTGGCGCAAGCCAATTGGCGCGCGATCGCGCCATGGGTGACCGTGGAATTGCACCCGTTCGAGGCGCAGGTGCACTACGCCAACCTGCAGGCGCGCAATTTCCAGGTCGGCGATTCGAGCTGGGTCGCGGATTTCAACGATGCGCGCAACTTCCTCTACCTCCTGGAAACGCGCTCAGGGCCGCAGAACAATCCCGGCTATTCCAACCCGGAATAAGATCGCCTCGTCCTCGCCTCCGACTACGAACCCAACGCCGGACTGCGCGCTCAGCTGATGAGTCAGGCCGAGC
>JAFEDV010000421.1 GCA_018241475.1 Pseudomonadota bacterium
ACCGATAGACGAAGGGCCCGCTTTCAGACCGCTTGGTTTCGCGGGAGACGGCCATATAGAGGCGTCCGGCCAGGGGTGCAAGCTGGGCCCAATTCAGCCCGCATAGGTCGGAGCTTTGGTTGTCTGCGGCGCAGTCTCGGCCAGCACTGCAGCCAAATCGGCCAGATATTTGTCCGCAAATTCCCGGTGCGCGGGCGACAACATCACATGCAGCGCCCGCGGCTCCAGCAGTCCCGCCGACACCCAGCCGCGCTGGTACATCTTGCCCAGTAGCGCAAGGCAATCTGCCTCGTCATGCATGAACGAAACAATACCGAGCTGCGGACGCCCCAGTACGTGAAAGCCAAGATTGCGCACGCCGGCTTCTATCTTCTCGCGCGCCTCCACCACGGCACGCTGCTTGTCCCGATAGCCGTCGACGCCGAGGAAGTTCGTGACCGCCCAAGCCGCGGCGATGGCGCCGCCCGGTCGCGTGCCCGCCAGCGTCGGCGTGTGCATGCGCCCGAGCGGCCAAGGTCCGGCATCGAACGGCATGAACGCCTTCAACTCCTCGCTTCGAAAAAACAGGGTCGAGGCGCCCTTGCTGGCATAGCCGTATTTGTGCAGATCGCCGGAAATCGAGGACACGCCGGGCACGGCAAAATCGAAATGCGGCAGATCTGCGCCGTTCATGCGCACGAACGGCGCAAGATAGCCGCCAACGCAGGCATCGACGTGCAGCCACACGCCGCGGGCCCGCGCGAGTTCTCCGAGCGCTTCGATTGGGTCGATCAGTCCGTATGGAAAGCACGGCGCCGAGCCTACCAGCATGATGGTCTTGGGGTCGATCGCAGCCGCCATCGACTCGGCGTCGGCGAGATAGTCTTTCACCGCTACGCGGCGCACCTCGATGTCCATCATCATGCCGGCTTTGTCGAACGCCGGATGCGCCGAATATGGCGCGACGATATTGAGTCCTGCTGTCAGCCCGCGCCTGGCCCGCGCGAAATCCCGCGCCGCCTTCACAGCCATGACGATGGAATCGGTGCCGCCGCTGGTCATCGCGCCGGCCGCGCCTTCAGGGGCGTTCAAGAGCGCCAAGCCAAACTCGACGACTTCGCGCTCCATCTGGGCGATGCTCGGAAACGCGCCCGGGCCCAGGCCATTCTCTTCAGAGAACATGGCGTAGGCCGCCTTCTTCACCCGCTCGACCTCCTCGCCGGCGTTGAAGATGTACATGGTCGTCTTGCCGTCGCGCCATTTGACGTCGGCCTCGGCCATTTTGCGCATGCGCGCCTCGATCTCGGGCCAGGATGAACCGTGTCGCGGAAGCAGGGTCATGGGGCGACCCAAGCATGAGCGAAGCGCCCAGACAAGCAGCTGCCTAGTAGGTCGCGACCGTCGCCGCAGCTGCGAAACCCTCGATCAAGAATCTCAGAACGTCGCCCCACATGACCCGCTCCATCGGTCTGAAATGAAGCTAGCCAAGCTCCTGTCAGTCCGATGTGACTGGGGTCATGCTCCCGCGAGCGCCAGATCGACGATCTCGACTTCCGTCGAGACGTTGCCGTTCCATTCGTTGCGCTTCGCGCGCACCGCCGCATGCACCGCTCCTTCGCGCTTCATCAGCGCCTCTCCGATGGGGCTTCTCATCGCGCGAAAGGCGATGCCGCCGATCCGGGCGCCGCGGGCGTCTTCGAGCGTAAAGCGCACGTGATCGTCCTTCACCAGCTTCGAGAAGCTCACCCGTACATCCGGAAGCGCGAAGACCGGCTCCGGATGGCCTTGTCCGTAGGGTCCGATGCGATCGAGCGCGTCCAAGAGTTGCAGATCGAGCGCGCCGACGCCCGCAATCGCGTCGACCGATAATGCGCGCGCTTCGCCCGCTGCGTTGGCGATCTCGTCCTTCAGCGCCTCGGACAAGAAGTCCTTCACCGCCTCGACCTTCTTCCACTCAACCGTCAGCCCCGCCGCAGCCGCATGGCCGCCGCCATTGATGAGCAAGCCCGCCTGCTTCGCCGCCGCCACCGCGCCGCCGAGGTTGACACCGGGCGTCGAGCGGCCGGAGCCCTTAGCCGGTTCATCTTCGCCCGTGCCGCCGAGCACGATCGTGGGCTTCATCAGTCGGTCCTTCAGCCTTCCCGCCGCGATGCCGATCACGCCCGGATGCCAGCGATGCGAGCCGACGATAACCACATTGCGCTTCTCGGCCTCCGCCAGCGCTTCGGCCTCGGCGTCCGCCAGCATCTCCGCTTCGCGCGCGCGCCGCTCCTGGTTCAACGCTTCCAAAGTCGCCGCCAGCTCGCGCGCTTCGTCGGCGTCGTCCGTTGAGAGCAATCGCGTCGCCAGCGACGCATCGCCGACGCGCCCACCCGCATTGATGCGCGGACCCAAGATGAAGCCGAAATCGTAGACGCTCGCGCAGCCCCTGCGTCCCGCGTTCTCGGCCAGCGCGACCAAACCGGCATTCTTGCCGTTGCGCAGAATTTTCAGCCCTTGCGAAACAATGGCCCGATTGAACCCGGTGAGCGGCGCCACATCGCAAACCGTGCCGATCGCCGCGAGATCGAGCATCTGGATTAGGTCCGGCAGATTGTTCGAACCAATCGAACCGCGCCGGCGCGCTTCGCGATTGACCGCCGCCAGCGTCACCAGCACGACGCCCGCGGCCGTGAGATGTCCTTGCCCTGAATGGTCATCCAGGCGGTTTGGATTGACTACTGCGGCCGCCCGCGGCGGGGGCCCGCTCATCAAATGATGGTCGAGCACGATCACATCGAGCCCAAGATTTGCGGCCGCATCCAACGGCCCTTCTGCTGCGGCGCCGCAATCCACAGTGATGACCAGTTCTGCGCCGTCCGCCTTCAGCCTCTCGAACGCCAGCGCCGAGGGCCCGTAACCTTCCTTCATGCGATCCGGCACGTAGATCTTCAGCTCGCGCCCGCGTACGCGGAAATAACGCACCAGTTGTGCGGCCGAGGAACCGCCGTCGACGTCATAGTCAGCCAACACGGCCGCTGGCCTTCCCGACACGATCGCGTCTTCGATCAGCGATGCGGCCCGGTCCATGTCGCTGAAGCGCGACGGATCGGGAAACAGAGCTTTCAGCGTCGGCTCGAGGAACGTCTGCGCCGACTCGAGCGGCACGCCTCGCGCCGCCATGAGTCGCGCAGCGATTTCCGGCAGGCCAAATTTGCGGCGAAAGGCTTCAACGGCCCCGAGGTCGGCGGCGCGCGTGCGCCAGCGGCGCCCTGTTAACGAACGCTCTACGCCCATGAACGCGGGTGCGTTCTCGAGGCCGGGATTCTTCGCCGCAGCAACGCTCATCCACCTTGCCTAGCCCGATTCTTGCTGAACTGTTTCGGCTGAGCCCGTGACATTAACCGACGTAAATTGGCCAAAATCACACACGATGCGAGAACTCGACGGATAGCCCTCCACCCACGTGCGATCTGTGTCGACGGTTCTGCGTTTTGGTGCAGATTGATAAACTATTGCTGCTAAGGCTGGTGCATGCGGAGAGTTATAGCCTGGGTAGGACTAGCTTTCGCGGCCGTAACAATCGCGGCCTGGTCAGCCCCAGAAACCGTGGATGCCCGGACGACGCGCCACGCGGCGCGCTCGGCGCACCACCGCGCGCATCATCGCCGCCACCGGCACCACCGCCGCCACCTGCTCCCAGTGTCGGCCAATGCCCCGACGGCGGAGATCGTATTCGACGCTAACAGTGGTCGCGTGATGGCTATCGCCAACGCCGAACAGCGCGTCTACCCGGCGTCGCTCACCAAGATGATGACGCTCTACCTGACTTTCCGCGCGCTGCAGGAAGGCTGGCTGCATCTCAACGACTCTATGTCTGTGTCGGCCTACGCCGCCTCCGCTTCGCCCACGAAGCTTGGCTTGGCGCCGGGCCAGATGGTGAGCGTCGACGACCTCATCCGCGGCTGTGTGACTGAGTCCGCCAATGACGCCGCGCGCGTGCTCGCTGAAAATCTCGACGCGCGTTTCGGGCGCAATCTGCAGCAATTGCTTCGCAGCGACATCGCCGCCCAGCAAGCTGAAGACGCCGCCGACGCCGCCACCGATCCCCCATCTGCGCAGGACGCCGCCGAGCGCGCCGGCGACATCGCCGAAATGCATGCGCTCGCTTCAAGCATCACAGGCGACGGTAGCGAATATGACTTCGCGCGCATCATGACGCTGCAGGCGCGACTGCTCGGCATGCAGGATACCGTCTATCGCAACGCTTCAGGCCTGCCCGACATGGAGCAAGTGACGACCGCGCCGGACTACGCGATGCTCGCCTACGCACTCGTGAACATGCCGATCCAGTACTATTCGTACTTCAGCGTGCAGCATTTCGATTACAACGGCCGCGACCACCGCAACCACAATCTGCGCTTCCTCACCGGCTATGACGGCGCCGACGGCATCAAGACCGGCTACACCCAAAGCGGCGGCTTCAACGTTGTCGATACCGCCCGCCGCGGTGACCGGCGCCTCATCGCCATAGTGATGGGCCGTCGGTCGGTCGCCACGCGCGAAGAGGACGTGCGCGCGCTGCTCGACTATGCCTTCGCGCAGACTGGGACGGTGACTGCTGTTTCCTCGAATTTGAACGACGACGTTTTGATGGTCGGCAGCACGCTTGATTTCCCGACGCTGCAAACCACTGGCGTGCGCCGTGTGACGCCGCAGCTGCCGGATTTGGCGCCTGCCGATGCGCCCATGGCAACACGAGCGGCGGCTACGCAGCAGCGGCGTCCTGCGCCAATTACCTCAACAATGCGCTAACCCGCACCCCGAGCCAAGCTGCATCCACACGCTCTGCTCGCCGCGCTCAGCGCCATCATCCGCGAACAGCGCACCCTGGCGGACCGCTCGCGAGTGGCGTGGCGCATTCTAGACGGGCTGCTTTACGCGCAGCTCGCACACCGTGCGCGTGAACGAATTCAGCACTAAGGTGTGCGTTTCCGCGACCCCGCCACTGATGCGCACCCCGCTCAGCAGCGAACCGTTGGTAACCCCGGTCGCCAGGAAGATCGCGTCTTTCGAGACCAGTTCGTTCAGCGCGTAGCGCCGTTTGAAATCCGTCACCCCGGTGCGCTCGGCGCGCGCCTTCTCGTCGTCATTGCGGAAGACGAGCCGTCCCTGGAACTGGCCGCCAACGCATTTCAACGCCGCCGCGGCCAGCACGCCTTCTGGCGCACCGCCCTGGCCGACGTACATATCTATGCCCGTTTCGGGCTTGGTGCAGTTGATAACGCCCGCGACATCGCCATCGGTGATCAGATACACGCGGCAGCCAGCCCTGCGCAGCGCCGAGATGATGTCGGCGTGCCGCGGCCGATCCAGCACGCACACGCCGATGTCCTCCACCTTCACGCCTTTGGCCTTCGCCAACGCTCTTGCGTTCACATCCGCGGGCGCGTCGAGATCGACAACATCTGCGGGATAACCCGGCCCGATCGCCAACTTGTCCATGTAGGTGTCAGGCGCATGCAACATGCCTCCGCGCAGTGAGAATGCGATGACCGCGAGCGCGTTCGCCATCGCCTTCGCCGTGAGCGTCGTTCCCTCCAGCGGATCGAGTGCGATATCGATCGCGTCGCCCGAACCTGTGCCCACTTCTTCGCCGATATAGAGCATCGGCGCCTCATCACGTTCGCCTTCGCCAATGACGATGCGCCCCTTGATTGGCATCGCATTGAGCGCAGTGCGCATGGCGTCGACTGCCGCCTGGTCGGCCGCCTTCTCATCCCCGCGGCCGGCAAGCCGGAACGATGCGATCGCCGCTGCGATCGGCACGCGCGCGGCCGCAAAAGCAAATTCGTCGCTGATGCTCATGAGAATCTCCAGACGCGTTTGGCGCCGCTTTCGGTCGCTGCCGCGTTTGCGTCAAGAACTAATGGCCTTCGTGAGCCAGGCGCGTCCGCTCGAGTTCCGCGCGCGCTTCGTTCAGGAATACGTTCGGGTCGTCGGCGGGAGTCCACACGGAACGCGGATCGGCTTCCACGCCGGCGCGCGCCGCGGCGAGATCGGCCTGTACTTCGGCCCAGTGTGAGGGATCGAGCGTAAGATTCACCGTCCGCGGAACGCTGTGCAGGTCGGGGTAGCTGCTTTCGACGGTTCGTGCGCGCTGGCGATACCAATCCGGCGCGTTCGTGGGCGTGCTCGCACAACCGACCACCGCCATGCACCCTGCGAGCACGACCAAAGACCGCATGCATTGCTCCGCCTGGGGCGTTCGATTCCGACCCCCCCAAAGCCTAGCTATAACGAGGGGCGCTTTGCGCCGCCACACGAACCGGCACTACAATCTCGCGCGAGGAGAGAGAAATGACGCAAGCCGAGGGCGGTGCCCGGGAAACGGCAGGCCCCCCTGGGCCGGGCAAGCGCCGCCGCGCCGCCGGCAAAGCCAAGGCCGCACAGCCGCCTGCTTCCCCTGCCGCCGCCAAAGCCGCTGGGCCCGGGCCGGCCGAGATCAGTCAGGTGGTGATGGCGCAAACGGCAGAGAGCCTTGCCGCCCTTTCCGCCAACCTGACCCAGGCGATGACGCGCGCCAACCAGGTATTCTCCACCGCCTTTCTCGAGCAGGCCCGTCCCGGCGCCAACTGGCAGCCCGATCCGCTCGGCGTGCAGCCCGCACTCAACGAAGTCTGGTCGCACCTCGCCCAGCAACCCGAAACCTTACGCGATGCGCACGCCAAACTCTGGGGACGCTACGCCGAGATTTGGCAGAAGCATGCCGCCTACATGCTCACCGGCAAAGCTGCCGACGATGAACCCGCGCGCGACAAACGCTTCCGCGATCCGGAATGGCGCTCCAATCCGGCCTTCTCGATGCTGCGGGAATCCTACCTCGCCACCGCGGGCTTCATCACCGATCTCGTCGAGAAAGCCGAAGGCGTTGACGAGGCGACGAAACGCAAGGCCGCGTTCTTTATCAAGCAAGCGGTCGACGCTGCCTCCCCCTCCAACTTCCTCATCACCAATCCAGCCGCGTTGCGCGCGTTACTGCAGACGCACGGCGAAAGCCTGGTCAAAGGCGTCGAAAATCTTGCCGAGGACCTCAAACGAGGGCGCGGCGCGCTGGCGATCACGCAAACCGACTTGGCCGCCTATAAGGTCGGCGAGAACATCGCCACCGCGCCCGGCAAGGTCGTCTTCCGCAATCGTGTCTTCGAACTCATCCAATACGCGCCATCGACCGAAACCGTGCACGAAACGCCGCTGCTCATCTTCCCGCCCTGGATCAACAAATTCTACATCCTCGACCTGCAACCGAAGAACTCGATGATCCGCTGGCTTACCGGCCGCGGCTACACGGTTTTCCTGGTCTCATGGGTCAACCCCGACGACAGCATGCGGGACGTCACCTTCGAGGATTACATGCGCGATGGCGTTTATGCGGCCGTAAGCGCGGTGCAGAACGCCATTGGCGTCGAACACGTCAACGCCGTCGGCTATTGCGTCGGCGGTACGCTGCTCGCCGCGACGCTCGCGCACATGGCCAAGACCGGCGACACCCGCATCTCCAGCGCCACCTTCTTTGCAGCGCAGGCCGATTTCAAGTGCGCCGGGGATCTGCTCGTGTTCGCCGACGAAGCCGGCATTGGATATCTCGAAGACAAGATGAGATCGGAAGGCGGCGTGCTCGATGCGCAGACCATGGCCGACACGTTCAACGCGCTGCGTTCCAACGATCTCATCTGGAATTACGTCGTCGACAATTATTACATCGGCAAGCAGCCGCCGCCGTTCGATCTGCTCTACTGGAACGCCGACCAGACCCGCATGCCGGCGGCCTTGCACCTCTTCTATCTGCGCCAATTCTATCGCGACAACGCGCTCGCCGAAGGCAAGCTCACGCTGCTCGGCGAAACCATCAAACTGAACGACGTGAAAATCCCGATCTTCATGCAATCCTCGAAGGAAGATCACATCGCGCCCGCGGCAAGCGTCTATCGCACCGCGGAAGCCTTCGGCGGCCCCGTCGAATTCCTGATGGCCGGCTCCGGCCACATCGCCGGCGTCATCAACCACCCCGATGCGCACAAATACCAATACTGGACCAACCCCCACCTCAACGGCGGCGTCCAAGACTGGCTCACCGCCGCCCAAGAACACCCCGGCTCCTGGTGGCCCTATTGGGATCAGTGGCTAAGGAAACTCTCCGGCCCCGACGTGCCAGCGCGCGACCCTAGCCAAGGCAAACTCAAACCACTGGCAGACGCGCCAGGCGAGTACGTGAAAGTGCGTTCGAACCCCGATTGAGCGCAGTGTCCGTTATTGGTCCAATGCAGACACTGGGGCTCGAACGAGGCTAATAAGTCTCATGGTGAGTTTCGCCATCTTTCTATCCTGCGCCATTTGCGCGTTGGTGGTTCTGCTGCGGGCTGACGCGATTCAAAGATGGCAGCTTCAGCACCTCGGAGATTGGCCGCTGTCGCCGCCTTGGGGTGCTTGGATTTTACGTGTGGGCGCAGCGTACTTGGCCGGCTCGTTCGCTTACGGTGCGTGGCTGTGGCGTCCATGAATTAGTCTGAGATGAAGCAAACCTGCCAATCGCGAGATATTTGCGTAGGACAGGTTCTGGCCCATTCGAGACACTCGCCTGCGGGCCTAGCCGTGAACGAAGCGGTCAGTTAGCGTGCCGGTCGGCGCTGCTGGGGTCGCTCCCGAACGCTCGGTACCGCACCGGGTCGCCGCGCTAGCTGCATTGCGGGGCTCGAGCGGGGGGGCAAGCTATGGCGGGTGACGCCGTCTTCATTGGCTATCGGCGCGACGATACGGCGGACGTCGCT
>JAFEDV010000422.1 GCA_018241475.1 Pseudomonadota bacterium
GAACCTCGAGGTTCGGCGCTTTAGTCGCCCCAGCCGAACGCGCCTTTTACTTCGAGGAATTCTTCCAGCCCGAAGGGGCCGCCTTCGCGGCCGAGGCCGGATTGCTTGTAGCCGCCGAACGGCGCGCCCAGGCCGCCGAACGCGCCGTTGATGTGCACGTTGCCGGCCCGAAGCTTGCGCGCGACCTTTCGGGCTTTTTCCTCCGGACCCTGCACGTAGGCGGCCAGACCATAGGGCGTGTCGTTGGCGATGCTGATGGCTTGCTCCTCGTTTTCGTACGGGATGACCACAAGCACCGGCCCGAAGATTTCCTCACGGGCGATCGTCATGGTGTTGTTCACATCGGCGAAAACCGTGGGCTTCACGTAATAGCCGCGGTTGAAGCCTTCAGGCCGGCCGAGACCGCCGGCCGCGACCTTGGCGCCTTCGTCGATACCCTTCTGAATGAGACCCTGCACTTTCTGGAATTGATTGGCGTTGGCCAGCGGGCCGATCGCGCCCTTGTCGGCGGTGGAGGGCGGCTGCACCTTGATCGCGTTGGCGGTGGCGGCGGCGATGGCCACCACTTCATCGTACCTGGCGCGCGGCGCCAGCATCCGGGATGGTGCGTTACAGCTTTGGCCTGTGTTCATGGCCATGTGCATCATCGAGCGCGACACTGCCTTCTGCAGATCGGCGTCGTCGAGGATGATGTTCGGGCTCTTGCCGCCCAGCTCCAGCGCCACGCGCTTGATGCCATCGGCGGCGTTCTTCATCACCGATGTTCCGGCGCGGGTCGAGCCGGTAAAGCTCATCATGTCGATGCCCGGATGCTTCGACATGGCCTCGCCGACGCCCGGCCCGTCGCCGTTGACGAGATTAAACACCCCAGGCGGCACGCCAGCTTCGTCGAGAATTTCGGCGAAGATGACGGCGTTGAGCGGCGCCAGTTCCGAAGGCTTCAGCACCATGGTGCAGCCGGCGGCGAGCGCGGGGCCGACCTTGGCGCACACCTGGTTCATCGGCCAGTTCCACGGCGTGATCATGCCGATGACGCCGATCGGCTCGCGCAGAATACGGCGGCCGTTGCCGTAATCATACTCGAACTTGAACTCGTCGAGCTGTTTGCGGGCATCCATCAGATAGCCGAGGCCGGCGGGCGCCTGCGCTGTCTGCGCCAGCGGCAGCGGCGCGCCCATTTCCATGGAAATGGTCTCGGCCATTTCCGGCATGCGCCGCGAATAGACGGCTATGATCTTGTCAAGCAGGGCTTTGCGCTGGTCGATTGTCGTTTGCGAATACGTCTCGAAGGCCTTGCGCGCAGCGGCGACCGCCTTGTCCACGTCGGCGGCGGAGCCGAGCGAGATGCGCCCGCAGGGCTCCTCGTTGGACGGGTTGATCACATCATGCGGGCGCGGCTTCGCCGGGGCGATCCATTTGCCGTCGATGTAGAAATTGAGCTGCTCGCGCATCGTCGCCTCCAGGTGTCAGATGTCAGGTATCAGATATAAGGCGGATCGGCGAGATCACGTCGCGGGAGCTGACACCTGACGCCCGACACCCGACATCTGCGGAGCTACGGGCGCACCAAAGCGCGCACGCTGAAGCCGCGCCAGGCGGCGCTGGTGGAGGTTTTGCTCCCGCACTTGGCGGTTGATGTAAGCGCGCCGATCGATGTTGAGGCGCTATTCTCCCCCTCCCTTCAAAGGGAGGGGGTAGGGGGCGGGATGAACCTCGATGCATCCAGCATCACCCCACCCCCTTACCCCCTCCCCTCAAGAGGAGGGGGCGTGGTCCTCGAAATCGGCTTCGGCGGCGGCGAGCACCTGGTTGCGCAAGCTGCGGCGCATCCGGAGCTCCGCTTCATCGGCGTTGAGCCGTTCTTGAACGGCGTCGCCTCGTGCCTTCGGCATATCGAGGAGAGCGGTGTTGCCAATGTGCGTCTGCATCACGGCGACGCGCGCGACGTGCTGGCGTGTTTGCCGGACGCTTCGCTAGACCGCATCGATATTCTGTTTCCAGACCCATGGCCCAAGAAGCGGCACTGGAAGCGGCGGCTCATCCAGCTGGAGTTCGTCGCCGAACTCGCGCGCGTGCTGAAGCCCGGCGCCGAAGTGCGCTTCGCGACGGATTGGGCCAACTATGCGGCTTGGACTTTGGAAGTTTTCACGCGCAATCCGCACTTTTCCTGGACCGCCGAACGCGCCGCCGACTGGCGCACGGCGTGGTCCGGTCACGTCACCACGCGCTATGAGCAGAAGCGCCTCGGCGATTGCACGCCGGTTTGGCTGCGATTCGCGCGGATGTGATGCTCAGTTCGCCGCCGCCTTGTCCTTGTGAGTGATAGCATAAGCGAGCAAACCAACCGCGGCAGTGGCGAACGCCGCCGTAGCTATAGGATGCTCTTTCACTTCTTCGCCAGCCTTCTTCGCCAAGGCCTCCGCGCGCGTCTTGATCTTTTCGGCAAGATCGGACGCAGAGTGGACAAACGTTCTGGCTGATTCCGACACGATGTCGTCAGCTTGGGCGCCCAAATGCCTTGTCATCCGGCCCAAGGCCTGAACCACATCATCGTAATCATCTGACAAATCGGCCATCAATCTCTTCTTCGCATCGGCCATCATGCTCTCCTGCGCTGACAGAATGACTATCGCTCCTCCGCGTCTCGGGCGCGTTGACCGTGATCAATCTCACGGCGCTCTTCGCCGAAGTGCTTCTGGAACCGAGGACGACGCAGAAATAGGAAAATAGGGCTAGCAAGATGGCCGTCGACCCGCTATATCCACAGCCAACACATCGCTGATTGCCCTCGGTGAGGGTATCGGCGGCGGGCCAAAAGCCCGCCGCTTTTTTGTTACTCTGGAGACGGACGGCTGCGCGCCACCAATCCCGCCGAGGAGCGCCTTCTGGCGCTGATCGAGCCCGAGGCCGAAGGGCTGGGCTACCGCATTGTCCGCGTGCGCCTATCCGGCAATCGCCGCAAGCGGCTGCAGGTGATGGCCGAGCGCAGCTCGGACGGCTACATGGACATCGACGATTGCGGACGCTTGTCGCGCGCGTTGTCGCCGATGCTGGATCTGAAGGATCCGATCGCCGGCGAATACGACCTCGAAGTGTCGTCGCCGGGCATCGACCGGCCGCTGATGCGGCTGGAGGATTTCGAGCGCTTCGCCGGCCACGAAGCCAAACTGGAAACGATCGGCGTCATCGATGGCCGCCGCCGTTTCAAAGGCGTGATCGCCGGCGTCGCCGGAGACGAAGTGCGCCTCACGATGCCCGAGGGCGAAGAAGTGCGGTTCAAGCTCGCGGCGCTGTCCGAGGCGCGCCTGGTGCTGACCGACAGGCTGATCGAAGAAGATTTGAGACGTTCGAAGGCGGCGCAAGCGGCCGCCAACGCAGAAGAAGACCAGCGAAGGGAAGACACATGAGCACCGGCATTTCCGCAAACCGGCTGGAAATCCTTCAGATCGCCGACGCGGTCGCGCGCGAGAAGTCGATCGAGAAGGAGATCGTCATCGAGGCGATGGAGCACGCGCTCCAGAAAGCGGCGCGCTCGCGCTATGGCGCCGAGCACGACATCCGCGCCATCATCGACCCGAAGACCGGTGAGATGACTCTGGAGCGAGTGATGACGGTGGTGGATGAGAGCGTCCTCGATCCGGAGACGCGCCCGTTCAATCCGTCGACCGACATCATGCTGAATGTCGCCCAGAAGACCGACCCGCAAGCCTTCGTCGGCAAGACCTACGAAGAAATGCTGCCGCCGATCGAGTTCGGCCGCGTCGCGGCGCAAACCGCCAAGCAGGTGATCAATCATGAAGTTCGCGAAGCCGAGCGCGAGCGTCAGTACGGCGAGTATAAGGATCGCGTCGGCGAGATCATCAACGGCGTCGTCAAGCGGGTCGAATTTTACAACGTGATCGTCGATCTCGGTCGCGCCGAAGGCGTGATTCGCAAGTCCGAGAGCATTCCGCGCGAAAACCTGCGCGTCGGCGACCGCACCCGCGCCTACATCTACGATGTGCGCCGCGAAACCAAGGGCCCGCAGATATTCCTTTCGCGCGCCAAGCCGGAATTCATGGCCCGCCTGTTCGCGCAGGAAGTGCCGGAAGTCTATGAAGGCGTGATCGAGATAAAGGCGGCGGCGCGCGATCCGGGTTCGCGCGCAAAGATCGCCGTGCTCAGCCACGACAGCTCAATCGATCCGGTCGGCGCTTGCGTCGGCATGCGCGGCGCGCGCGTGCAGGCGGTGGTCGGAGAACTGCAAGGCGAGAAGATCGACATCATCCCGTGGTCGTCGGACCCCGCGACTTTCATCGTCAATTCGCTGCAACCGGCGGAGGTCTCAAAGGTCGTGCTCGATCCGGAGGAGGCGCGGGTCGAAGTCGTCGTGGCCGAGCCGCAGCTTTCGCTCGCTATCGGCCGCCGCGGCCAGAATGTGCGTCTGGCCTCGCAACTCACCGGTTGGTCGATCGATATTCTGACAGAGGCTGAGGAGTCCGAGCGCCGGCAGAAGGAATTCGCCACGCGCAGCGAACTCTTCATCAAGGCGCTCGAAGTCGACGAAATGTTCGCGCAATTGCTGGCGTCGGAAGGTTTCGAGTCGGTCGAGGAAATCGCCTATGTCGATCAGGGCGATCTTGCTTCGATTGAAGGCTTGAATGAAGAGATCGCCGAGGAATTGCAGGCGCGCGCGCAGGAATATCTGGACAAGCAAGCCGCCGAACTCGAGGCCAAGCGCATCGGGTTGGGCGTCCAGGACGATTTGAAGGCGGTGCCGGGACTGACGCCGCATATGCTCGTTGCGCTCGGCGAGAAAGGCGTGAAGACGCTGGAGGAGTTTGCCGGATACACCGGCGACGATCTGCGCGGCTGGTTCGAGACCAAGAACGGCGAGCGCGTGCGCGAGCCGGGCGTGCTGGAAAGTTTTCAGCTCAGCCAGGAGCAAGCTGACGGCCTTATCCTGAATGCCCGCATCGCCGCGGGCTGGATCGACGCTCCGCCGGAGCCGGAGCAAACCGAAACTGCAGGAGACGTGGATGAGCTTTCCAGCGTCTTCCCAGATCGAGGCTAGGAATCGACGCGGCGCCGTGCGGGAACGGCGCTGCGTCGCCAGTGACGAAGTCCTCCCGGAGACGCAACTGATTCGGTTCGCGCTGGGGCCGGGCGGAGTGTTGGCGCCGGACGTCGCGGCGAAGTTGCCGGGTCGCGGCGCCTGGGTGCGCGCGGATCGGGCGAGCATTGAACGCGCGGTAAGGAAGGACGGCTTTTCACGTACGCTGAAGCGAAGCGCCAGGGCGCCCGCAGGGTTGGCCGATCTGACTGAGCGCCTGCTGGCGAAGCGCTGTCTCGACCTCATCGGCATGGCGCGCCGCGCAGGTGGGATCGCTGTCGGCGCCACGCAAGTGGAGCAGGCGATTCGCGCAGCGCCGGCGCTTCTGCTGATCGAAGCGAGCGACGGCGCCCACGAGGGTCGCGAAAAGCTGATGGGTCTCCATATCGGGCTCTGGGGCCGTCCGCCCGCCACCCTGGGCTGCTTTTCTGCGGCGGATTTGGGCGTGGCGCTGGGGCGGGAACGTGTGATACACGCTTGCCTGCTTCAAGAGCGCTTGGCGGCGGCTTTGGCGGCGGATATCGGCCGCCTCGCGGGATTCCGCACCATCGTCCCGGACTCTTGGCCCGATTCCTGGCGCCTTGTCGGATGGGGACTGGGTGGCGCTGTCGCCGCTGAGGATGCGGCACGGCGCGGCGAAGAGACTTGAAACGACACGTGAAGGCAAATTTAGGATTGGCGAACGCGACTGCATGACCGACGGCTCTGAACAGAAGGACAATTCCGGCCGCAAACCGCAGCTTACGCTGACGCGCAATGTCAGCGGCGGCACCGTGCGCCAAAGCTTCAGCCACGGCCGCACCAAGCAGGTGGCGGTCGAAGTGCGCGAGAAGCGCTCGGTGAACCGTCCTGGCGGGGCCGCCTCGTCGGCAGCGCCGTCCGCGCCGGGCCCTGGAGTGCCGCCGCCATTGCGCGCACGCGCCGCCGGCGCTGCAGCTGCGCCCAAGCCTGAGCCTAAGCCGCAACCTGGCGGCATCAGCGATGACGAGGCGCGCCGTCGCGAAGACGCAGTGCGTCGGGCACAAGCTGAGAAGGCTGCGCGCGATGCGCGCAATGCCGCGGAAGAGGCGCAGCGCCGCGCGCTCGAAGATGCGCAACGCAAGCACGCGGAGCAGGAAGCCGCGCAGCAAGCCGAACTGGAAGCGCTGCGCCGCGGCGAGGATGAGCCCGAGCCGCAACAGCCGCTGCAGGCGGAGCCGGCGCGCACACGGGCGCCGCAAGCGCCGACCCCGGCCAAGGAGGAAGGTCCGGCGCTGCTTGACGAACTGGGCGGCCGCATCAAATCCGCACGACGTCCGCTGGCGCCGGCGCCTGTTAAGCCGACGAAGAAGGGCGAACCGAAGCGCCGCGAGGGCCGCCTGACGCTCGATATGGTCGAGCGCGAAGTGGCCGGTGACGACGATCGCGTCCGTTCGCTGGCGGCCTATCGGCGTGCACAGCAGAAGGAGAAGGAACGCCGCGCCAGGCTGTCGGGCGGCGGCGAGCGCGAGCAGATCAAGCGCGAAGTGACGATTCCGGAAACAATCTCGATCCAGGATCTCGCCA
>JAFEDV010000423.1 GCA_018241475.1 Pseudomonadota bacterium
TCAGAACATCCGGCCCAACTGAAACGGCGAATGAAAGTATCTTGTGCGCATCGGAAATGAGATATGCGCCGATCATTTGCAGATACGCGATGCCGCTACACAGAGCTGCGGCAATTTCTTGTGCCTCAGTTCCTCCGGTTTCGTGCACTGGACGAGCATCTGCACGCAGGACTCGTGCGGCGGGCAGTTCGTACCGTAGGTGCGCTACAAGGCGAGCTACATGATATCGGTCGACGCCTTGTGCGCCTTCCCTCATGAGTGCGCCGATCGGATCGACGTTCAGCGCTGTGCCCGACGCCGCTACACCTTTGAGTTTGGTCCGTAGCAGTTCGGCTGCCCACAGACCTCTGACGCCAGCGTCAAGCGAAACGGGCGCGACTTCTAGAATCACGTCGGCCAGCGCGACATCGAGGTCGCGCGCGTCATCAATGCTCACGCCGCTTTCGCCGAGCACCAGCTCGATGCCGCCAACACCACCAGCGAGATCCGCCAATATCTCCGCATTCGTCTGCGCCGGATCCGGATGTTCGTAGCTCTGCCGGATGGTCCAGGCGCCGGCGGCATCGCCGCGCACGAATGGCGCCGCGCCAGGAAAACCGGAGACATCGGTCGCGGTCGCAATATCCATCTCGCCGTAGAGCGGTTGGACCGGGATGCCATCCGCGGTCTTGCCGACTAGGCGCTCCCACTTCGCGCCTTTCAGCCCTTGTTCGACCAGCGCGCGCCACTGCGTTTCGTCCGCCGGCTCGCCCAAGGATAAGGCGTCTGACAAAATTCGCTCCGCTTGACGCGATGGCAGCGTCGACGCGCTTTTGGCCAGAAGCTAGGCCTTAACGCAACTCCAGGAGACGATGATGGCTCTGCCGCCCTTGTTCGACAAGCTGCGCCTGCCGGCGGTCGGCGCCCCGCAATTCATCATCGCCAACCCGGAATTGGTGATCGCCCAGTGCAAGGGCGGCATCGTGGGCGCCTTTCCGGCGCTCAATGCGCGCCCGCAACCGCTGCTCGACGACTGGCTGCACCGGATCAAGGATGAGCTGGCAGCCTACGACGACGCCAATCCGGGCGCGCCTGCTGCGCCATATGCCGTTAACCAGATCGTGCACAAGACCAACGAGCGGCTAGAGGCCGATGTCGCGACGTGCGTGAAGCACAAAGTGCCGATCGTCATCACCTCGCTCGGCGCCAGGCCGGAGGTGAACGAGGCGATCCATTCCTACGGCGGCATTGTCCTGCACGATGTAATCAACATCACCTTCGCCAAGAAGGCGCTCGAGAAGGGCGCCGATGGTCTGATTGCGGTAGCAGCCGGCGCCGGCGGTCACGCGGGCGCGCTTTCGCCGATCGCCTTCATCCACGAGATTCGCGAGTTCTTCGACGGCCCGCTCTTGCTTTCAGGCGCCATCGCCACCGGCAAAGGCATCCTCGCCGCCCAAGCCATGGGCGCCGATCTCGCCTATATGGGCTCGGCCTTCATTGCGACCACCGAAGCCAACGCGCCGCAGGCCTATAAGCAGATGATCGTCGACTCCGCCGCCGGCGACATCGTCTATTCCAATCTCTTCACCGGCGTGCTCGGCAACTATCTCAAGGGCTCGATTGTCGCCGCCGGTCTCGACCCCGCCAACCTCGAACAAAGCGACGCCACCAAGATGAATTTCAGCGGCGGCTCATCCAAAGCCAAAGCCTGGAAGGACATTTGGGGCGCCGGGCAGGGCGTTGGAGGCGTGCACGATATCGTGCCGACCGCCGATCTTATCGCGCGCCTGAAGCGCGAATATGACGAAGCAAAGCGGGGATTGTGCGGCCGCTAATCCAACAACTTCTTCGCGCAGGCCCTTGTAATCGCACGAACCAGCCGCCGCGCAATCCGACCGGAACTGAGCGCCCGTAAACTCCTCGCATCATTCGAGGAGCTCATGACCGATCCCACACCGCAAACGCCCGCAATTTTGCCCGAACAACGCGCTGCGATCCAGTCGCTGACGCTTCGCAGCGCCGCCGCAATCGCCGTTGCCGCGGTCGCCACGCGCCTGAGCATCGATCTCCCCGCCG
Organism: Pseudomonadota bacterium; assembly: GCA_018241475.1. Classification (GTDB taxonomy): domain Bacteria; phylum Pseudomonadota; class Alphaproteobacteria; order Caulobacterales; family Aquidulcibacteraceae; genus Vitreimonas. The sequence continues at coordinate 2,056 of JAFEDV010000423.1, forward strand.
GCGCCGCTCAAGACATCGCCGGCGCCTTGATCGATCTCATCACCACGCTTGGCCTCGTGGGCGTCGCCGTCGGCCGCACCCGCGCCCGCGGCCCGATCGTTTGAGGCCGCCGATGAGACATCCAATTCGCGCTCTCGCGCTCGCTTGCGTGCTTACGCTGACGCCGGCGTGCGCCGCGTTGCACTTGAGCGCGCCCGATCCCATCGCCGCCGCACGAACCGATGATCAGCGCGCTTACGCGATCATCGAATCGTACGGCGCGCTTGTCGAAACCGCGACGGTGATTGTTCGCGATCCATCAGTTCCAATCGAAGCAAAACGCGCCATTGGCCGCGCCGAGGCGGCCGCGACGCCGAGCGTTCAAACCTTGGAGATCGTCTTCAGCGCCTATCTCCGTGCGCGCGCTGCCTATGCGGCTGCATCGGGTGGTGACGACACGACGCTGACCCGTGCGTTCAATGCGCTCAACGCCGCATCGCAAGCGCTCAGTCAAGCTATCGATCGCGCCCAAGCGCCTGTCGCCGAACTGCAAACCATAATCAACGCCCAGCGCGGAGGCGTCCGATGAGCAATTTCCTTGTGCAACTGCAATTGCTGCTGGCCGCGCTTTCGGCGCTGCTGCCGCTGCTGCCCGACGCGTTGCGCGCCCGCGCCGGCGAAGTCCTCGGTGTCGTGGGCAAGGCGCTCTCACTCGGCGGGGCGTTGTCGACTGGCGTCGGAGAGCTTGCGCAAAAGCTCGCGGGCATCCGCGCCGAGATCGAAGCTATGGCTGCGGCGCGCCACGCTGTCACCGCCGATGAACTCGACGCTGCGATGGCGCGTGTCAGCGCCGCGTCCGCCGCGTTCCGCAAAGCGCTTCAGACTGCGGAAGCTGAGGTCAAATAATACGGACCGGCGGTCCATATTATTAGCGTTGACCGCGGCGCCTTCCGGCTCTCTTGTGCGCATCTATGAGCCAGTTCATTCTCGCCATAGACCAGGGCACGACATCGACCCGCGCCATCGCCTTCGATCGCGATTTGACAGCTCGCGCCGCGAGCCAAGTCGAACTCACGCAACATTTCCCGCAACCTGGCTGGGTGGAGCACGATCCGGAAGAAATCTGGTCAGCGACGCTCAAGGTCTGCCGCGATGTAATCGAGAAGGTCGGCGGCGCAGTCAACATCGCCGCCATCGGCGTCACCAACCAGCGGGAAACCACAGTCGTTTGGGATCGCAACAGCGGTGCGCCGGTGCACCGCGCCATCGTCTGGCAGGATCGCCGGACCGCCGCCGTCACGGATGCGCTGCGCGCCGCCGGGCATGAAGAAAAAGTCCAGCAAACCACAGGCTTGCTGCTCGATCCGTATTTTTCCGCCACTAAGATCGCCTGGATCCTCGATCGCGATTCAGGCTTGCGCCGGCGCGCCGAAAGCGGCGAACTGGCTTTCGGCACCATTGAGACTTTTCTCGTCTGGCGTCTTACCGGCGGCCGCTCGCACGTATCGGACGTCACCAACGCGGCGCGCACGCTTGTCTTCGACATCGCCAAACGCGACTGGAGCGACGAGATGTGCGCGCTCTTCAAAGTGCCGCGCGCGCTTCTGCCGCGCATCGCCAAATGCGACGCGCACTTCGGCGACAGCGATCCGGCGCATTTCGGCCGCATCATTCCGGTCACCGGCATGGCTGGCGACCAGCAAGCGGCTCTCGTCGGCCATGGATGCCTCAAGTCGGGGATGGCGAAGGCCACCTACGGCACCGGCGCCTTCCTGGTCATGAACATGGGCGAGCGCGTTCCGCATTCCGTCAATCGCCTGCTGGCGACCGTCGGCTACGAGACCAGGCAAGCGCTCGCCTACGCGCTCGAGGGCTCGATCTTCTCCGCCGGCGCCACCATGCAGTGGCTGCGCGATGGGCTGAAACTCATCGAGACGTCGCCGGAATCCGAGGCGATCGCTTCTTCATTGCAGGACAACGGCGGCGTCTATCTCGTGCCCGCCTTTGCCGGTTTGGGCGCGCCGCAATGGAGTGCAGATGCGCGCGGCGCCATTGTCGGCCTCACGCGCGACTCGACCTCCGCGCACGTTGTGCGCGCCGGTCTCGAAGCCGTCGCCTACCAGACGCGCGATCTGCTCGACGCGCTCAAGGCCGACGGCGCATCCGTGCAATCGCTCCTGATCGACGGCGGCATGACCGGTAATGCCTGGGCGATGCAATTCCTTGCCGACGTCTGCGACGTCGAAGTCGCATGCCCGGAATTCCAGGAAGTCACCGCGCTCGGCGCAGCCAAACTGGCGGCGCTCGGCGTTGGCCGCATCAAATCGTTAGACGACTTACCACCGGCCAAGACGCGCGCGCGCTGGGCGCCGAAAATGCAGCCCAGCGCTCGAGAAAAACTGCGTGCTGGCTGGTCGTCGGCGGTCGCTGGCGTGCTGGCGACAGCGGATGCCGCACGCAACTAGCGCCGCCGCGGGTTGCGCGACGGCGCTTTGTCACTTAACTGCGGCTGCCTTGCTACGAGCCCGTAGCTCAGTCGGTAGAGCATCTGACTTTTAATCAGGGGGTCGCGGGTTCGAATCCCGCCGGGCTCACTTTCGCGCCTAACCTTGCGTCGGCGGGACCGAGTCTGGCGATTGCGGCGTGTTTGCCGGCGGAACCGGGACCGGTGTCGTCGGCGCCCCGCTCACCGGTGGGGGCGCGGTTTCAGCGGGCGGCGCCGAAGCGCGTGAGGGAGCTGAGCGGCGCCGTTCGGGAGCGGGGGGCGGGGCAGGCGGTGTGGGCGAGACCGGCTGCGCCTCTGGAATCTGTTCGGGCTGGGCGCGATAGCCATTGTCGGCAAGCTGTTGCTGCGCAGGCGCGGGCGTAACCGCCGCTGTCTGTTGCGGGCTGCTCGCGGACCAGGCGAGATAGCCGGCGCCGAGCGCCGCCAGCAACACCGCAATTGAGCCAATGCGGACAAAACGGCCGGACCTGTCATGGTACATCGGCGGCGGCGCATAGGGGTCGGTGCTGTTGGTTCGCTTGGGCATTTCGGGGCTCCTGGGAGTGGGATTCGTCAGGCCAACCCGGGCAGGCGGTCGCCGGTTCCGTTCTGTGACGCCGTGGCAACATTGCCCCGAAATGGGCGCCGAGCGCGGTTGTTCACACTCGGCGGCGGCCTGTGCTTGCGGCTAAAGTGCCTTTCGCCTTTTGCGGGGGGCGGTTCGGAAGAACCGAGACGCGCGTAGGGCGATGAGGGGACGAGGGCCGCCCGGACGCCGGAGCGGCCCTCGCATTTTCCGGTTTCGCAACAGACGATTGTGGCTGTTCTTTCGGCAACACTCAAAAAAAAAGGCGGAAAGAGGCTTTCTTAGGCCCGCGACTGGGTTAGCAATAGACGTCGACGAGTGGGAAACGGGCCTGCCCGAGGCCGCGTCAGCAAGGGGATTCGCGATGAAATTTGGATTGAAGCGGACATTGGCGCTTGCTGCGTTGATGACCGGGGCAGCCGGCGCCGCGCACGCGACCGAGGGCTGGTACGTCCGCGGTGATGTTGGACAGAGCGTCCACACCGATTACGGCAACCTGAATGTCGAGAACGGATTTGTCGGCGATGTCGGCGCAGGCTACACCTGGGACAACGGTTTCCGGGCGGAGGCCGAACTCTCCTATCGCAAGAACAAGTGGGAGTTCGTCAGGCAACAGAACGGTGACTTGATCGCCTGGGGCCTGATGGCGAACCTGTTCTATGACTTCAACCGCCATGGCACCTTCCGGCCGTATCTCGGCGTTGGCGCCGGCGAAGGCCGTTTGCGCATTCAAACCAATGGCTCTCCAAATCATCCCCAAGACGATGGTTTTGCCTATCAAGGCTTGGCCGGCGTCGGCATCGCGCTGAACGATCAGGCCACGTTGGACATCGGCTATCGCTATTTCCGCATCAACGACGTGGTTGGCCAGGATTACACGAATCAAGCCGTGATGGTCGGTCTGCGGTACGAGTTTGCGGCGCCGCCGCCGCCGCCTCCGCCTCCACCGCCGCCACCTCCGCCTCCGCCGCCGCCTCCGCCTCCGCCGGTGGCGTGCCCGACGTCGGACTTTGTTGTGTACTTCGAGTGGGA
>JAFEDV010000424.1 GCA_018241475.1 Pseudomonadota bacterium
CTGCACGCACTGCCGATCTTTCACGTGCACGGCCTTTTCATCTCGCTGCATTGCGCGCTGCTCACAGGTTCGTCGATCGTTTGGCTGCCGAAATTCGACGAAGCGGAAGTGATCGCCGCTCTGCCGTGCGCCACCGTCATGATGGGCGTGCCGACGTTCTACACGCGCCTGCTCGCCAATCGCGCTTTCACGCGCGAAGCCGCCACGCACATGCGCGTCTTCATCTCCGGCTCGGCGCCGTTGCTGGAAAGCACATTCGCAGAGTTCGAGGCGCGCACCGGCAAGCGCATCCTCGAGCGCTACGGCATGAGCGAAGCGATCATCATCGCCTCCAACCCGCTCAACGGCGAGCGCGTCGCCGGCAGCGTTGGTTTCCCGTTGCCGGGCGTGGATTTGCGTATTGCGGGCGGCGAAATCGGTGAAATCGAGATCAAGGGACCCAGCGTGTTCCGCGGCTATTGGCGCAAACCGGAGCGGGAAGGTGATTTCACCTCCGATGGCTATTTCCGCACCGGCGATGTCGGCCGCCAGGATGCGGACGGGCGTGTCTGGATCACCGGCCGCGCCAAGGACCTGATCATTTCCGGCGGCTTCAATGTGTACCCGAAGGAGATCGAGCTTGTGCTCGATGCGCTGCCAGGCGTCGTCGAGAGCGCCGTCATCGGCGTCCCCCACCTTGATTTCGGCGAAGCAGTGGTGGCTGTCGTGATCGGAGATGGCGACGAGCACGCTCTCATCGCCGCCGTACGCCGCCAGCTGGCGCCCTACAAAACGCCCAAGCGCATCGTGTTCGCCGACGAACTGCCGCGCAACGCCATGGGCAAGGTGCAGAAAGCGGCGCTGCGCGAAACCTACAAGCGACTCTTCGAACGATAACGCGGCGGCAGGCTTGAAACCGGTCGCGCGCAGAGTGCTAATACGCGCGGAGGAGCGCTCGCCCATGCATGTCGTCAACGAGGTATTTCCCGGCGATCCCAAGCAAATCGAAGAGCTGATGAAGCCCGGGCCCAAGGGTCCGATCTTCATGGTCAATCTCTTGAAGTTCAAAGAGCGCGCGGAATACGAAGACGGACGCGAGACCGATCTCAGCGGCCGGGAGGCCTACATGATCTACGGCCGCGCCGTTTCCGAACTGCTGCCGAAGTTCGGCGGCCGGGCGATCTTCGCCGCGGATGTGACGTTCCTTTCTCTTGGGCAGGCCGACGAACTTTGGGACGAAGTGGCGATCGCCATGTATCCACAACGCGCCGACATGGTGCGGATGTCCATGTCGGAGGAGTGGCGCGCGATCGCGGTGCATCGCAGCGCCGGCCTTAAGGGGCAGCTCAACATCGAAACGGTTGCGCCGAACGAGGCCATGCTCACTATGATTCTCGGCGGACGACGCTAGGAGCAGAGCGGATGGGCGATCTCGACGGACGCGTGGCGCTGGTGACGGGGGCCGCGCGCGGCATCGGCGCAGCGACGGCGCGGGCGCTTGCCGCGGCGGGTGCGAAGGTCGTGATCAGCGACATAACGGACGGAACGGAAACCGCCGCTTCGATCGGGGGCGCCTACCTGAAGCACGATGTCACAAGCGAAGAGCAATGGATCGCCGCCATCGCCTTCGCGCGCGACCGGTTTGGCGGCCTCGACATTCTCGTGAACAACGCCGGCGTGTTCTGGGTGAAGCCGCTCGCTATGGAGACGCTCGAAGATTTCCGCCGCATGCAGCAGATCAATGTCGAAGGCGTGTTCCTGGGCTTGAAGCACGCCATCCCGGCGATCGCCGAGCGCGCCCAGCGTTGGGACGGCGGC
>JAFEDV010000425.1 GCA_018241475.1 Pseudomonadota bacterium
CCAGGAACAGGAGCCCGACGAGAACGCCAAGGCCAGTGAGTAAAGCTACGATGAACAAGGGGAAGAAGTAGCGCAGACCGTCACCCAGCGCCGCGCCGATGCTGACGCCCTTCTTGGAGAGGTCATCGACGGATGCGCGCGTCAGCGTTCCCTGCAGCACGTACGTGGGGACGAGTGTGATCAGCACAGTGCCGAGCGGCGTCCATGCGGCGAGCGGCGAGCCCTGCTCGTAAAGGACGGCCTCAGCATAAAGAACGCCGAAACGGGGAGCGCCGACGAGAACGATGGCCAGCAACGCAAACGCAACGAAATTGCGTCCTATGAGCGCGAAGGTTTCCCCGACCACATGGCCGAAATCGAAGCGCGCTTCGCCGATTGCGACGTCCGCCATGACCTCTCCCCTGCCCCACTCTAGCGACGGTGCACGCGCCGCGGCAAGCCTGAGCGACCAGGTCACGCTCCTTCGCATCGCCGGCGCTGTGACGCTCGCCGGCTACGACGACGCGCAAGTGATCGAGATCGTGGAGCACGTCGTGCGGAACACGTGGGCGAACTACATCCATGAAGTCGCAAGAACCGCTGTCGACTTCCCGGTTGTTGCGCCTGCACGCAGCGTCGCGTAAGCGGACCGTGGTGACTTCGCGGCTCCAGCGAAGTCACCACGGTCCGCACAGGGCCCGAGCGATCCGCTGCGAATCTCAGCGGGCGCGCGTAACCTTTCCAGAGCGCGGTCCGAAGAAGGGATGGGACACAGCGACTGGGTCCCGTCAACTGGAGCTTTCTCGAATGTCTACATCCATAGCGAGGCCCGTGGCGGCGGGCGCGTTCGTCACGCTTTTGGCGGCAGCGGCCGCATCGATCGCTTCCGCGCAACAACCAATGGGCAACGAGCACGCGCAAACGCCCGCCGGAATGGAACGTTGCTACGGCGTTGCCCGGGCCGGCCACAACGACTGCGCCGCCGGCGCTCATTCCTGCGCCGGCCAATCGACGCGCGACAACGACCCTGCGTCGTACGTCGAACTGCCCGTGGGCGCGTGCGCCAAGCTCGCGCACGGCAGCACCACGGCGGGTCGCTAGAGGCCGGCAAGGGCGGCGTCCGCGATGTGCATTCATTCACAACGCTGTACGGGGACGCCGCCCATCGCGGCCGGTGTGGGACTCCGGCCAATCCACCATGAGCTGGTGATGCGGGAGCGGCCAGCGATCGCTTGGTTCGAGGTTCACGCCGAGAATTTCATGCGCGGCGGCCTTTTGGGCGAGGACCTCGATCGCATCGCGACGTTCTATCCGCTCTCGCTCCATGCTGTGGGGCTGTCGTTGGGGAGCGCCGGCGGCGTAAGCGCCGAGCATGTTGCCGCCCTTAAGACGCTTTGCGGTCGTTACGCGCCCGTCTTGATCTCAGATCACGTGTCCTGGAGCCAAGTCGGCGACACCCACTGGCCGGATCTGCTTCCGCTTCCGTACACCGAGGAAGCGCTCGATGTAATCGCCGCCAATGTCGACCGAGTTCAAGATGCGATCGGCAGGCGCCTCCTGCTCGAGAATCCCTCCGTCTACGTTACGTTCGCAGACGATGACATGACGGAAGCAGCCTTTCTGGCTGAACTCGTGCGTCGCACGGATTGCGGAGTGCTGCTGGACGTCAACAATATCTTCGTAAGCGCCTCCAATCTCGGGCGGGACGCTGCGGCGGACCTCCGCGACATTCTGAGACAAGTGGGGCCTCAAGCAATTCAAGAAATCCATCTCGCTGGACACACGGTTTCGCGCACACGGTCCGGAGCACGCATTCGCGTCGACGATCACGGCAGCCGCATTTGCGAGGACGTCTGGAATCTCTTCTGCGGCGCAATCGCGGAAATCGGTCCGCGGCCGACCTTGATCGAGTGGGATACCAACATTCCCGAATTCGGCGTGCTGATCGAAGAAGCGGCGCACGCCGATGCCGCGCTGCGTGGAGCGCAAGTGGAACCTCCGGCCAATGCTCTCGCTCGCTGATCTGCAGATGCGCTTCGCCGAGGCGCTACGAACCGATAGCGCTTGGCCGCGCCGCATGCTGCGCGCCGGCCCATGTCCGGTCGAGGAATGCCTGGACATCTACCGGGCGAATGTCATCGGCGCCGTAACGAACGCACTTGCACTTTCCCATCCGACGGTTGTCCGCCTGGTCGGCGAAAGCTTCTTCGGTCGGCTCGGACGCGATTATGCCTTCGACGCGCCGCCACGCTCAGGATGTCTATGGCACTATGGCGACGGGTTCGCCGATTTCCTCGCGCGCGACGCGCGGACTCACGCCCTGCCCTACCTCGCCGACGTCGCCAGACTCGATAGAATTCTGGATCGGGTCGGCAACGCCGCGCCCAGTGAACCCCCTCGCCGGTTCGTGTTGGACGCGCGAACGCAACTTGAACTCGAGTCGAGCCTGCAATTGCTCGAACTTGAGTGGCCGGCGGATGAAATCCGCGCGGCAATCGAGCGCGATGAAGACCTGCTGGAGCAAATCGATCTGAAACCCGTTCGGCGGACGAGAGTTGTTTGGCGCTCCGCATCAGGCGTGATGATGAGGCCGCTCGGCGACGCCAGCTACGCTTTTCTTCGCGCCCTGCTTGACGGCGCCAGCGTGGAAGAAGCCTTCCTGGCAGCCATCGATCACGCGCCTCAAGCCGTCGGCGATATGGACCAGGAAGTACTCCGCGCGCCGTACGCGCGGGTGAGCCTCATCGGAGAAGCGGCATCATGATCTCTCGGATTCTGCGCCTAGCGGACTTCGCGATCGCCAAGCTCAACGCCATTCCGTACGCTGTGCTTGCGCTTATCGCGCGGGCGGCGACCTTCACCGTGTTCTGGCGCGCCGGAACCCAGAAGCTCGACGATTGGCAAGGCACGTTGTCGCTGTTCGCCAACGAGTACCATGTGCCGATCTTGCCGCCGGAGCTTGCCGCGAGAATGGCGGCGACCATGGAGATCGGCGGGTCGAGCCTCATAATGCTGGGTTTCTTCACGCGTCCGGCCGTGCTCATGCTGCTGGGGATGGTCTCGGTGATACAGATCTTCGTGTATCCGACCGCATGGCCGGATCACATTCAGTGGCTGGCCTTCATGGCGTTTCTCCTGACGCGCGGGCCGGGCGCCATTTCGCTCGATCACTTGCTGGGACGCCTGCTCCGCAGCAACTTCGCAAGCGCGATGCCGACATGAGTGCAGCGTTGCGAGCCGAGCGCGAAACTGCAGAGGCGGTCATGCCGATTTCGCGTCGTACCCTCCTCGGCGCCGGAATGGCTGCGGCATCCGGTGCAAGTCTCGCCGTCGGGTCGGCACGTGCGGATGCCCCCTTGCTGCGCTACCGAGCCATTGCTTTCGACGCGTTTCCCATCTTCGATCCCGCGCCTGTCGCTGCGCGAGTCGAGAGCTTCTTCCCTGCCGTGGGCGGCCAGTTAATGAACCTCTGGCGCACGCGCCAGTTCGAGTACACTTGGCTTCGCACCATCTCCGGTCGCTACCGCGACTTCATGAGCGTCACCGAGGACGCGCTCGTGTTTGCAGCCGCCGCATCGGGCGTGACGCTTTCAAGCCAACAACGCGATGACCTGTTGCAGCTCTATCTCCAACTTCCAGGTTGGCCCGACGCCAAACCGGTCCTTCGCCGCCTCAAGGCGGCGGGCGCGCGCCTTGCTCTCTTGTCGAACTTCACGCCGGCCATGCTCGACGGCGGGATCACTGCCTCGAACCTTGGCGGCGTGTTCGAGCAAGTCCTGAGCACCGACCTCGCCCGCACCTACAAGCCGGACCAGCGCGCTTATCAACTCGGCGTCGAAGCGTTCGGCGTGCCGAGGCAACAAATTCTCTTCGTTGCGTTCGCCGGCTGGGACGCCGCCGGCGCCAAGGCGTTCGGCTACCCGACGTTCTGGGTCAATCGCCAGGGCCTGCCATCGGAGGAACTCGACGCCACACCGGATGGCGCCGGCCGCACGCTCGCGGAGCTGGCCGAATTTCTTGGAATCTAGAGAGCCGCGCGGCCGAACTTCACGCACTCGGTTCAAAAACGACCGCAGCGCCGATCACGTGCCTCTCAACGTCGCGCAGGAGCGTCAACGCGCCTCGGAAGACGGTGACGTCTCCGGCCGAACATTGAACGGGAAATGAGGCCGCGCGACCGTCGCTGTCCGCGACACCGCGCTCCACGGCGCGGTGAAACCCCTTCCAATGCTCCGCCTGGAAATCCGATGGGACGATGAGATCCAGCGTCCGCCCCAGGGCCGCCTCAGCTGAATAGCCAAACCAGGTCTCCGCGCACGCGTTCCAATGGCGTATGGTCCCGCTGCGATCGACAATAACTAGCGCATTGTCATTCATGTGATGTCCGACCGGTCTTGCATTGCCGCGCGCAGCGTTTCATCGCCCCGCGCCGCGATCCGTTACGGCGCCGACTATCGGGCCGCCATTCTGTGATTGGATCAGCACCGCAGTCCGCAGCCCGGCCTGCGTTGCAGGCGGCAGACGATAGCTGCGCGCAGAGCCGTCCCACACGCCCAACCGCCGCAGTTCCCGAACCACATGAATGTGCGGAAGCGTGCGGCCATCGTTCTCGCCGGCGCGAATGGCGACGTTCAGCGTGCGCGGGTCGTAACGCGCCAGCCAAAGATCGGCGTGCACGCCGTGGACCGCGACGAGTTCCAGACGATCGGCAGCGATCGAACCGTGCGCGGCAAACGGCGCCGCCGCGCGTCGGATTGCGGCGTCAAGCTGCGCTCTGTCGTTGCCGACCAAATCCATTCTTCCGTTCAGAACGACTTGCGGCGTGTAGACGTTGTCGTTGCCCAAGCCGCGAGCATAGTCCCGCTGCCGCTGAGTGAACTCGGGCCGCGCGAACGTATCGGTCCAGCCGAGTTGGTCCCAGTAGGTCACGCCGTAGATCAGCGTCAGCACATCTTGCCGCGCGCTCAGCGCGTTGACGTTGGCGTTGGCAGGCGGACAAGAGGAGCAGCCCTGACTTTCGAATAATTCAACGACGACGGGCTCGGAGTTCGGGGGCCGGCTGCTGCCCCCGTCGCCGAAGGCAGTTGCGGCCGTGAGCAGTGATGCGACAGAAAGCAGTGCGGCGCGCAGCATGGACGCCTCCTCCGCTTCTTGTTCGTGCAGAAACCGCGCTGGTTACAGCGGCTGTTTCATCTCAGAGGGCCAATCCGCAGCGAGGTTGCTCTCAACGCCATCGCCGAGCCCGGCCTTAGCGGCCCGGCGCCAGGAAGGCCTCATAGATGGCGATGCCGGCGGGCAACAACGTGACGACAAGGATGGCCGGGAAGATGAACACGCCCAGCGGCGCGACCAGCATCACCGGCAAAGCTTGCGCATATTCCTCGGCGCGCAGCAGCCGGCGGTCGCGCATGTCGTCGGCGCACACGCGAAGCGTCTGTGCGATGCCCGATCCCAACTGCTCGGCCTGCACGATCATGTTGGCGAAGGACTGCGCCTCTTCGAGCCCAAGCCGGTCGGCCAAGGCAAACAGCGCCGCGGCGCGGTCCTTGCCCGCGCGCAATTCGAGCAGAAGCTGGGCGACGTTGTTGCGCAAATGCGGATAGGCCTGACCGATTTCGATGTTGATGCGGTCGAGACCGGCTTCGAAGCTCATGCCGGCCTCCAGACATACGACCAGGAGATCGAGAAAATCGGGAAAGCCGGCGCGGTATTCGTTGCGCAGCTGCTTGATGCGGAAATCAAGCGCAAAACTCGGCGCGATCAGGCCAAGCCCCGCCGACGCGCCGGCTATGAGCATATTGCCGAGCGGTGAGAGACCCGCGCCGAAAGCGGCCGCCACGGAAAGGACCGCAATCGGTAGGGCCACGATCATCAGCGCACGCGCGCCATAAAGCCAGAACACAGCGTCGCGTTGCGTGAACCCGGCACGATGGAGGCGAAGCCTCAGGCCGACGACTTCCTTGTCGTCGATCTGTGAGATTCGGCGACCCAGCCGCTCGAGCCATTGCAGCGCGGGAGCCGCTGCTGCGACTGACGCGATCAGCTGTCTCGGGCTTGCTGCCGGCGCTGTGAGGCGCCGGTCGACCTGCGAACGGCGGCTCAGCTCTTCATAAGCTAACGCCGACGCCGCGAACGCACACGCCAGCATCAGTCCCGCTGCGATGAGCAGGCCGTAGCTGTGGAGGAAACTAGCGACGATTTCTGACATCTCTTGCGCCTCAGGGCTTGAAGTTCACCATGCGGTTGATCACGAACGACCCCATCACCATCCAGATAAAGGTGCCGACAAGGATCGGCGTGACGATCGGATTGTTGCGGACCTGGCCGTAATAGTCGGGGTTGAACAGCGTCACGAGGCCGAACATGATAAAGGGCATCGCAGACAAGAACATTCCGGAATAGCGGCCTTCAGAGGAAAGCGCCTTGGCCTTGGCTTGCAGCTTGGCGCGGTCACGCAGGAGCTTCGACAGCCGCGTCAGCACTTCGCCGAGATTGCCGCCGCTGCGTTGCTGGATAGCGACGGCGGATGCCAACACGCTCGCCTCGGGCGCGCCGACGCGATCGGCCATGGCGCGCACGGCGGACTGGAGGTCAAGGCCGTAGGTCATTTCCTGCGAGCAAGCAGCGAATTCATCGCCGATTGGGGCCGGCAGATCGCGCGCGACCATGCCGATCGCCGTCGTTAACGGGTGCCCGGCTTTGAGCGAGCGGACGATGACTTCGATGGCGTCGGGCAATTGCGCGGCGAACTTGGCGCGGCGTCGCGCGCGATTGCGCAACAGCAGAAGCAAGGGTGCGCCGGCGCCCACGCAGAGCGCCAGCGCGCCAGCGGCAAGCGCATTGTTGATGGCGCTGTTGAACAGCAGAAACGCCGCGGCTGCCGAACCTGCGGCGACCATCGCCAACATCATCGGCGCCGGTTGCGAGCCGCCCTGAGCGTAAAGGCGCAGGAACCAGTCGGCGAGGCGCCCAGCTGCGCCGTGCTCGGCTTTGTCGGAGCGCGCCGCGCGCAACAAGGCGGCCTGGCCGCGCTCGCGGACCGCGGTCTCATCAAGTCTGCGGAGCGCGCTACGACGTTGCATCGAGCGCGTCATGAACTCGGCGACGACGGCCGCGGCGAACAGTGCGGCCCCAATGAGCATTCCGAAGAAGGCGTACTGCGTCCAACTTGGCATGGCGGCCTACAACTTGATGCTGGGGTTGAAGATCTCGATCGGCAGCTTGACGCCGCGCGCCGCCATCCATTCGAGGCACTTGGGCCGGATGCCGCTCGCTTCGAAATGACCGAGCACTTCGCCGCTTTCGCTGGCGCCTGTCATTCTGAAACGGAACAGTTCGTGCAACTGGATGACGTCATCCTCCAGGCCGGTCATCTCGCTGATGCTGACGATGCGGCGACGGCCGTCGGACATGCGCTGGGTCTGGATGATGAGCGTGATCGCCGACGCGATCTGCTGGCGGATTGCGCGCGGCGCCATGTTCATGCCGGCCATCGCCACCATCTGCTCGAGACGACTGATGGCGTCGCGCGGCGTGTTGGCGTGGATCGTGGTCAGCGAGCCTTCATGGCCGGTATTCATGGCCTGCAGCAGATCGAACGCCTCCTCCGCGCGGCACTCGCCGAGGATGATGCGGTCCGGACGCATGCGCAGCGCGTTCTTCACCAATTCGCGCTGGCGGATTTCGCCATTGCCCTCGAGATTGGGAGGACGGGTTTCGAGCCGCGCCACGTGCGGCTGCTGCAGTTGCAGTTCAGCCGCGTCTTCGATCGTAACCAAGCGCTCCGCATGCGAGATCGAATGCGACAGCGCATTGAGAAGCGTCGTCTTGCCGGAGCCGGTGCCGCCCGAGATCAACGTCGAGACCCGCGTCCGGACCGCGGCAGCCATGAACGTCGCCATCGTCTGCGGCAGCGTGCCGTTGGCGATCAGGCGTTCGATCGTGAACGGCGTTGCGGCAAACTTGCGGATCGACACCAGCGCGCCGTCGACCGCCACCGGCGGGATGGCGGCGTTGACACGAGAGCCGTCGGGCAGGCGCGCGTCCACCATCGGTTGACTTTCATCGATACGCCGGCCGACCGCGGCGACGATGCGGTTCAAAATGCGCAGAAGGTGGTTCTCGTCGGCGAAACGGACCGGCGTCAGTTCGAGCACGCCATTGCGTTCGACATAGACCTGCTTGTGGGTGTTGATGAGGATATCGTTGATCGTGCCGTCACGCAGCAAGGGCTCGATAGGCCCAAGGCCAAGCATCTCGTTGATGATGTCGGTGGTGAGCTGCTCGGTTTCCAGGAAATTGAGCGCCAGATGCTCTTCGTGGGCGAACGTACGGACAAGCTGTGAGACCGCCTTGCGCAGCTCCGCTTCCTCGGCGGTTTCGAGCGCCGCAAGATCCAGTTCGTCAATTATGCGGCGGTGCAGCTTCAGCTTGTTGCGAATGAGCGCCGCTTCCGCATCCGAGCGGCCGTTAGCTGCGGGGGCGAATATCGGCCGGCGTTCGGCATTGCCGTTGATTTGGGGTTCTGACCGCATGGATCACCTGATGCGCATGAGTTTGAAAAACGCGGATTTGGACGCTTCGCCTGTATTCGCCTGGGCGGAGTGAGGCATGGCGCTGCGCAAGGCCGCGCCGATCTCGCGCGCCAACTGCGAGTCTGGCGCGAGATGCAGGATTGACTCCCCACGCTCGCCGGCCTCGGTGGCGATGGACACATCTTCGTGGATGGCGTGCAGACGGTCGCACTTGATGACGCGGCGGGCGTCTTCCACGGTAAGCGAGGCGCCTCGTCCGTTGCGTTGAATGCGGTTGAGGACGATCGTGGGCGATCCGCCCTGGCGCATCCTCGAGTCGACATTGACAATGGCGTCGCGCAACAATTGCACGCCCGGCACGGAAAGATCGGAGACGACGAAGAGATCGTCGGAATTCGCGATCACTGCTTCGCTCACCGCTGTGAGACCATGCGGAAGATCGATCACCACGTGCTCGAATTGCGAGGCGGCGACGTCGAGGAGGCAGGCGATTCCTTCGGCCGGTGCGCGCACGGCGCGCCAACTCAGCGGCGCCGCAAGAACGCTGAGGCCGGAGGAATGGCGGCTAAGGTAGGCCTCAAGCAATTGCGCGTCCACGCGCTCCGGTTCGAGCGCGTGCGGGTTGAATTTCGGATCGACGTTGAGGAGCGAAGCGCAGACGCCGAACTGGACGTTCAAGTCGATAAGGCAGACGCTTGCCTGGCGGCGGTTTTCGCGGGTCAGCGCCAGGGCCAGTTCTACAGCAAGCGTGCTGACTCCCACTCCGCCGCGAACGCTGAACATAGCCGACAGCCGCGCGCGGACATCGTTCTTGCGCGCACCCATCGCCTTCGTCGCCGCGGCGATGACGTCGGCGGCCGGCGTCCGCGCGTCGAGCACCTCGACAGCGCCGATTCGCATGAGGCGACGCGCAGCGTCGGGCGCCAAGGCGTCCGCGAATACCAGGATGGGTGCGCCATTGAGGTCGCCGGCGATCAGGCGTTCGACCGCAGGAC
>JAFEDV010000426.1 GCA_018241475.1 Pseudomonadota bacterium
ACGCCTGTGAGCGAAGTGCTGCTCGACGACGCCACGGTGATGCGCTTCCGTCGCAGCTTCACGCAGGCTTTCGGCGCGGTGAGCGATCCCATCTACGACAGTATCAGCGCCCGCATTCGCCGCCAGGGCGTCGAGCAATGGCTGCCGTATTTCTATGAGCAGCTGGAAACCGTATTTGATTACGCCGGGGCCGACGCACTGATCGCCTTTGACGCCTTGGCCGAAGAAGCGATCAAGGAGCGTGTCGAAACGGCGCGCGATCACTACGAGGCGCGCAAGACGGCCCCGGTGGCGCGAGGCGCCAACAGCTTCCGCGCGCCGGAGCCCGATCTGCTCTATCTCGGCGAAGACGCGCTAAAGGCCGCGCTCGGCGATCGCGCCCTTCGCCGCTTCATCCATTTCGACAGCGACGCGAAGAAACAGCTCAATCTCGGCGGTCGTATTGGCCGCGACTTCGCACCCGAACGGCAGACGGCCGACGCCAACGTATTCGAAGCCGCAGCCAAGCACATTGCGATGCTCCAGAAGAAGCGTCGAGTGCTGATCGCTGCATGGTCGGAAGGTTCGGCTGAACGCCTCAGCGGCGTTCTCGAAGATCATGGCGTCGAGACGCCCCGCCGCGCGGCGAGCTGGAAGGAAGCGGCAGCGTTGCCCAAGGCGGCGCCGGCGTTAGTGGTGCTGCCAGTTGAGCACGGCTTTGAAACTGAAGGCTTCGCGCTGCTCGCCGAACAGGACATTCTCGGCGATCGCCTGGCGCGACCGCGCAAGAAGCGCAAAGCTTCGAGTGTGCTGAGCGAAGCCGCCGCCCTTACCCCGGGCGACCTCATCGTGCACCAGGAACATGGCGTCGGCCGCTATGACGGCTTGAAGACCCTTGATGTCGCGGGCGCCCCGCACGATTGTCTGGATCTCGCTTATGCAGGCGGCGACAAGCTCTATCTTCCGGTCGAGAACATAGAACTGGTCAGCCGCTACGGCTCGGAAGACGCCGACGCTCAGCTCGACAAGCTGGGCGGCGTCGCCTGGCAGAGCCGCAAAGCGCGCGCCAAACAACGCCTGCGCGATATGGCGGCCGAACTCATCCGCATCGCCGCGGCGCGAGCCGCGAAGACGGCGGAAATTGTGCTGCCGCCGGAAGGGCTCTGGGACGAATTCTGCGCACGCTTTCCCTACGAGGAGACCGAAGATCAACTCGCCGCCATCGACGATGTGGTTGGCGATCTGGCCGCCGGGCGACCGATGGATAGGCTCATCTGCGGCGACGTCGGTTTCGGCAAAACGGAAGTCGCTCTGCGCGCGGCGTTCCTTGTGGCGATGACCGGCAAGCAGGTTGCGGTCGTGGCGCCGACAACGCTGCTTTGCCGCCAGCACGTCCGCACCTTCTCGGAACGCTTCCGCGGCCTGCCGGTGCGCGTGCGCCAGCTCTCGCGGCTTGTGTCGGCCAGGGAGGCGAGCGAAACGAAAGCCGGTCTGGAGGCAGGCGAAGTCGAAATCCTGGTCGGCACGCACGCCCTTTTGTCGAAGACCGTGAAATTCAAAGACCTCGGCCTCATCATCGTCGACGAGGAGCAGCATTTCGGGGTCAAGCACAAGGAGCGACTCAAGGAGCTCCGCGCGGACGTCCACGTGCTCACGCTCTCTGCCACGCCGATTCCCCGCACGCTGCAGCTTTCGCTCGCCGGCATCCGCGAGATGAGCCTCATCACAACGCCGCCGATCGACCGCATGGCGGTGCGCACCTATGTGACAGCGTTCGACAATCTGACGGTCCGCGAAGCGCTGCTGCGCGAGAAGTACCGCGGCGGACAAAGCTTCTTTGTCTGTCCGCGCATCTCTGACCTGGCCGAGGCGGGCGATTTCCTGAGACGCAATGCGCCGGAAGTGAGCTTCGCGACCGCGCACGGCCAGATGGCGGCCGGCGCCCTCGACGAGATCATGACGGCATTCTACGACGGCCAGTACGATGTGCTGCTATCGACCAGCATCGTTGAAAGCGGCCTTGATATTCCGCGCGCGAACACGCTCGTCGTCTATCGCGCCGATATGTTCGGACTGGCGCAGCTTTACCAGCTGCGCGGGCGCGTCGGACGATCCAAGGTGCGAGCATATGCGTATCTGACGACCGCTGCCGAGAACGCGCTCACGCTTGGTGCGGAAAAACGGCTCAAGGTGCTGTCGTCGCTCGATAACCTAGGAGCTGGCTTCACCTTGGCGAGCCACGATCTCGACATGCGCGGCGGCGGCAATCTTCTGGGCGAAGAGCAGTCAGGGCATATTCGCGAGGTCGGCGTCGAGCTTTATCAAAGCATGCTCGAGGAAGCGGTGATGGCGCTGAGGCAAGGACGCGAGGACGCCGTCAGCGAAAAGTCCTGGTCTCCACAGATCAATGTCGGCGCTTCCGTGCTGATCCCGGAAGATTATGTCGCTGACCTCACCGTGCGCCTGGCGCTTTATCGCCGATTGGCGGAACTCGACACAGATCAAGAGCGCGAGGCGTTCGCCGCCGAACTGATCGACCGCTTTGGGCCCTTGCCGCAGGAAGCAAGCCAATTAATCGCAGTCGCCGCGCTCAAGGCGCTGTGCCGCCGCTGCAACATCGCCAAGCTCGACGCTGGACCGAAGGGGGCGGTGCTTTCCTTCCGCGAAGAAGGCTTCCCCGACACGCTGTCGCTTGTGCGGTACGTGCAGGAGCGCCCGGACGATTTCAAGATGCGCCCGGACGGTAAACTCGTGGTGCAAGGCGGTTGGCCCGAGCCGCTTCAGCGACTGAAGGCACTGCGAGGCGTGCTGGAGTCGCTGTCGCGGCTTGCAATGAAGAAAGCGGCTTGAGGGGCTGGCGTCCTCAGGCGCGCGATTCGATTCAAGCCGGAATGTTCTCCGCATCGAGCGCGCGCAACGCCCGCGCCAAGAGGGCTGCGCCGCCCTCGCCCGGTTGAAGCTCGACCGCGTTCTGCTCGAACACGAGCGGACCAGAACTGCCTTCGCCGGAGGCGAACGCAGTGCATTCCGCGACGGAGGCGATACGCTCGCCCGCGCGCTTGGCCCCTGCAAGGCGCGTCGCCGGCATCGCGACGGCGAGGAAATCGGCGCCGAGTGCCGCGCCGCTATCGCATTCGCGGATGAGACGTGTGGCGAGGCTGCAGATTTCAGTGAAGCCGCGTTTCCAGATGTCCTCCGCAGGTTGACGTGCGCCGTGCGCGGGCAGAACGCGCAGCACGGAAAGCGATAACGGTCGGCCGCTCGCGTGGTGGTCCGCGGCAAGGCGCATCAAATGCGCATCGAACGATTCGCGCTTGAAAAGACCGGTGCGCGGGTCGCCCATCAGATCACGGAGCGCTCGGATGTCGTGCTCGGCGGCGCGGCGGCGGCGGTCTCGGCGGATGGCTTCGAACAACCAGCCCAGGGCTGGTCCGCAGCGTTCATCGGCGAACGCCACTGCCGAGGCGCCGCGTGCGACGGCGATTTCTGCGGACTTAGCGTCGCCCGGCGCCGCGATGAACATGGTGGGCAGCGAGCAAAGACTGGCGTTGCGCCGGAGCGCGGCGCAGAGGGAGAGGGCGGTGTGCGCATCCGCGCTCCCATTCAGCACGACGCTGTCGAAGACTTCATCGTGCAGGTGGTCGAAGCCCGCATAGGATGAGAAGGCTGCCGTCACTGCGCCGTCGTGTTCCGCAAAGGCGCGCTCGATGGTCAGGAACATCGCGCTGGGCGCGCCTATATAGAGCGCCTTCAAGGGGCGCGGTTCGGGCGCCGTTGGCGGAGGTAGGCGCAGTGAGCCGATTGTCGCCGCACGTCGTGAGCGTTCCTCTTCGGCGACTACGACGCGTAGCCATGACTTGACCTGGCCATGCAGCAGCCTCGCCGGCGCATCGAGCGAGAGCGCGCCGCTGAACACGTCGCTCCGAGCAAGTCCGGGCGCTGGAAAGGTCTGCTGCAAACCTACTAGCACTGCAAGCGGCGCTGAATCGGCGCTGAGCGCCGCCGCCGCGAGGCGCGTGGCGTCGCCGGCCTCGGCAGCCGCCACGATGGTAATGTCCTCGCCTTCCGGGGCG
>JAFEDV010000427.1 GCA_018241475.1 Pseudomonadota bacterium
AAATCCAGCTCCCACGCCGCGGACTGGCAATCGCCGAAGCTCATATTGAGTTGTCGCACCCATTCGGCGTCCTGCATGCGCTCATGCGCCGCCCGATGCGCGTGCTGAAGCGAGGCGGCAAAAGCGTAGCCGACCACCAGCAGGCTGGCGAAGATGGGCGCAGCTGCGTTGACCGCCGCGCCTTCCAGCATGAAGAGCAACCCAAGCACGCCGTATGGCGCGCACGCCGCGATCGCCTGGAGGCGCCCGCGCGTAGCGGTGAAGGCTGCGTGGATCGCCAGCATCGTCAGCAGCGCGATTGCGAGCGCCGCGCCAATATCGGTGCGCGAATACCAGGCCATGGCCGGCGCCGCGGCGAAGATTGAGGCGCTCGCGATATCCAGGCCGAGATGAGCGGCGCGAGCTTCTTGTACGGGCAGGGCGCCCACGCGCGCGCGGAGAACCCGAGAGGATTCTTCGACCAGAAGCGCTACGCCAAACCAGATGGTTGCAAACGCCAAGCCCACAGCAGCGCTCGCTGCGAGCGCGACAAAGCCGAGCAGATAGTAGCGCGCGCGCGGGCCGTCATACAATGCGACGGCCGCTTTCTCGATTGCGGCGCGGTTGACGAAGTGTTGCACGGCGGGCGTTCCGATGACTAATTTCGCTTAATCTAAGTGGGATCATGTAAAGTAAGCGTTGGCGCCGGGCGCGAACGTGCCAGTTTGATGCAGTCGCGCGTGTTTTTTTCGTGCGTCGACGCCGTGAGGATGAACAAGGGCTTGCCTACGAAGTAACGTTCGATGAACTTTCGTGCCGACAACAGCGCTGCAATCGCACCCACGGATATTGGGCGCGCCGGTCGAAGCCAATCGTGGAACCAGAGTGATGCGGAGCGCGAAGCGATGCGAGCTTTGCTCGCACCGCTTCGCTAGCGGCTATCGGCGTCCGTAGTTCCTGTATTCGATGGTCAGAGTGCGCGGCGATGTCGGCGAGAGTCCGATGATCCGGAAGTCGCCACGCTGGCCGTCGTTGGTTTGATAGCAGACAAAGTAGCCCACCGTCAGCGACGTGAGAGCGATGCGATCGTTTGAAAGCCTGCCCCGACAGCTATCGGCGTCGCGGCGGTCGCCGAGCGCGATGCGCGCGCCGTT
>JAFEDV010000428.1 GCA_018241475.1 Pseudomonadota bacterium
AGATCACTTCCACAAGCATGTTGTGGGTGAACTTGCGCGGCGTCGGATTGGCGCGGCGATTGTAGCGGATGATCACCCACAGCAACAGCGCCAGCACGAATACCGAGATCGAGACGATGATCACCAGCAGAAACCCGTGGAAGTCGCGGATTTCCTCCATAATGCTGGTCGCGGGGGGCTGAAGATCGATCGCGCCCGGCGTCGGCCGCCCCAGTGTCTCGTGCTCCTGCGCATGCGCGACGCCGCTTGTGAACAGCGCAGCAACACTTACAAGCGCAGCGATCAAAGCCCCTCGCTTCACGCCGACATCCTCCCTTTAGAATCAGCAGCGGTATGGCGCGGCGGGATAGCCGAGCCTATAGTCGCCGGGCGCGGCATTTCGACCGCGCCTGACCAAAATGTCACTTCAGGTGGGGGTGCTAGCATGGGCCGCGCTGGGCTTCCAAGACGCATCCTCGCGGCAATCCCGGCAGCGTTTTTGCTGGCGGGCGCCGCGACCGCCAGCGCTCAGGACCCCAACCGAGAGGCTCAAGCCATCACCGTTGTCGGCAGCGACGCCAACGTTCGCCGCTGCACGGCGCTCTTCTCCGCCGGCGACACCAGCGACGACATGATCGCCGCCTGCACCCGGGCGCTCGGCTATCCGCGTCTCACCCACGACAACGCCGTCCTGATCAATTCCGCTATCGGAATAGCGCATCTCCGGCGCCATGAGGGCGACGCGGCGATCGCTTCCTTCGACGCCACCCTCGCGCTTGAGCCGCACAACGCCGAAGCACACCTCAATCGCGGCGCCGCGCTGGTGATGACGCACCAGCCGGGGCCGGCTGTCGCGGAGATCACGCACGCGCTCTCGCTCGGCGTCCGGGAACCGGAGAAGGCCTACTTCAATCGCGGTGCGGCGCGGGAAGCCTTGGGCGACCTCCGCGGCGCCTATGAGGATTATTCCACAGCCTTGCAGATTCGCCCCCAATGGGCCCCCGCCGACCAGGAGCTTGCCCGGTTCGTACGGGGACGGCGCGAACACCTTGCGGCGGTGCTGGGCGAGCGGACATCCACGCCCTGAGTCACACCATTTCGGCCAGGTATTTGTTCGCCTGTGGGCGCCCTCCGGCCCGACTCGGCGCCTATATCTGTCGGGCTTGAAGGAGACGCCATGGCCGACGGCCTCAACCAAATCCCCGAAACCGCAGCTGAAATGGATTGGGACGCCGCCGAGCGCATCCTCGCGGAAGCCGCCGCGGGCGCCGACGACGGCGAACTCTTCGTCGAGGATAGCCGCACCGAGAGTTTCCATTGGGATGACGGTCGTCTGAAGTCCGCGTCCTTCGACGCAACCCAGGGGTTCGGTTTGCGCATCGTGGCCGGCGAGCGCGCCGGGTACGGGCACGCCAGCGTGTTGGAGACCGACGCCGTCGCCCGCGCCGCCGAAGCCGCCGCTGCGGTGAAAATGGGCCACGACGGCACGCTCGAAACCAGCCCAGCGCGCGTGAACCGGCAGCTCTATCGTGACTTCGACCCGATCGAAGCGCCCCCCTTCACCGACAAGACTTCGCTGCTCGCGGAAATCGACGCTTATTGCCGGGCGCGCGATCCGAGCGTCGTGCAAGTGGCGGCGACGCTCTCCGGCGCGCGCCGCGGGCTGACTATTCTGCGTCCAGACGGCGCAAAGCTCGCCGATCACCGCCCGCTCGTACGCATCAATGTGTCGGTGACCGTCGAACGCGACGGCCGCCGCGAAAGCGGCTCGGCCGGCGCAGGCGGGCGAGAGCCCTACGAAGTCTTCATCGCGCCGGATCGGTGGAAGGCGCTCGCGGACGAAGCGCTGCGCATTGCGCTCGTGAACCTCGATGCGATTCCGGCGCCGGCGGGCGAAATGGACGTGGTGCTTGGACCTGGCTGGCCCGGCGTGCTCCTGCACGAAGCGGTGGGTCACGGCCTTGAGGGCGACTTCAATCGGAAGGGCACGAGCGCGTTTTCAGGCATGGTCGGCGAACGCGTCGCCGCCCCCGGCGTCACCGTCGTCGACGACGGCACGCTCGAAAACCGCCGCGGCTCGCTCACTATCGATGACGAAGGCACCCCGACCCAGCGCACGGTGCTGATCGAGGATGGCATCCTCAAAGGCTATCTGCAGGATCGGATGAACGCGCGGCTTTCGGGCGTCGCCGCCACCGGCAATGGACGGCGCGAGAGCTACGCGCATCGCCCGATGCCTAGAATGACTAACACCTTTATGACGGCCGGCGACAAGGACCCGAAAGAGATTCTCTCTTCGCTGAAGCGCGGCGTCTATGCAGTCAACTTCGGCGGGGGCCAGGTCGATATCACCTCCGGCAAGTTCGTCTTCCAATGCACCGAAGCGTACCTTGTCGAAAACGGAACGATCCAGGCGCCGATTAAGGGAGCGACGCTTATCGGCGATGGCCCGAGCGCGCTTACTCGCGTGAAGATGGTGGGCGACGACCTCAAGCTCGACGAAGGCGTCGGCACCTGCGGCAAGGCCGGGCAGAGCGTGCCTGTGGGCGTAGGACAGCCGACTTTGTACGTTACAGGCCTGACCGTCGGCGGGATGTGAGGCGCGTCACGCATTTACAAATTCGAGAATCGCCGCAGAGAGTCAGGCTCCCACTGTCTGGGGAGGTTGAGACTATGGCGAAGAAAGCAAAAAAGGCGAAGACGGCGAAGAAGACCAAGAAGGCCGCCAAGCGGCGCTAGGCTTCCGTCTGCACCAAACATGAACGCCGCCAGGCCAAAGCCCGGCGGCGTTTTTGTTTGCGCCACCACGATGTGTAGCGCGCGCTTTCGCACTGATCGCACCATGTTGGCCGCTCATCGCAATCCGCGCCGCACGCCTCGAAAAAGCCGCTGCTTCCATAGCGTTTAGCGAACGCACCGATGCATCCGGCTCAATTCCTGATGCATCTGTTCAAGTGTGATCGACGTGCGCGGTGGGGAGGAAAATGCGCGCGCCGAGCTTTAAACGGTCGCGCGCTGAACGCGCTTCGTCGCAAAGCACAAGGCGCCGCACGGAACGCTGCTTGACCGGCGCGCGGTCGATGCTCAGGGTTCAATTACATCTGTAATCGTCGCTTCTGAAATGCGCCCGACGGAACGGATGGGTAACGGGAGGGGAAATGTTCGGTCGGATGATGGTTTCGGCGCTTGCGCTCACCGGCGTTGCGTACGCGCAGCAGCCGACCGCAGGCGCACGGACGGATTCCGCACCCGCGACGCCCGACTGCAGCGCAGTTCAGCCGCCGCCGCGATCGACCCCGGATGCGCTCTGCCGCATCCCAGCCAACGTCAATTCCTCCGACCGCGTGGCTTATGACGCGGCGTTCTTCGCGCGCTTCAATCCGCAGAACGCACTCGACATGGTCAGCCAGACGCCGGGCTTCGCGCTCAATGGCGGCGACGACCGCCGTGGCTTTTCGGGCGCCGTCGGCAATCTCCTGATCGACGGCGAGCGGCCGGTGGCGAAAAGCCAGTCGGTGCAAACCATCCTGCAGAACATTCCCGCAGCGCAAGTCCTGCGCGTCGAAGTGCTGCGCGGCGCAGCCGTGGCTGGCGACGCGTCAGGCCAGTCCGTGCTGGTCAACGTGGTGCGCACGCCAAATGCGGGCAGCGGCGTCTGGGGAGCGGGTTTTGAGCAGACCAACCACACGAGCCCGCAGGCGAACGCCTCGTGGAGCGGACGCACCGGGGCTGTCGAGTACGGCCTCGGCGGTTCGTATTACAGCAATGACCGCTCCCTGCCAGGTCGCCGCTATTATTCCGATGGGTCGGGCAATCTCACCGACTTCGTCGATACGCCGCTGCCGCAGGGCTTCCGCGAAGGCGTGCTCAACGGCAATTTTGCGGCGCCGCTATGGGGCGGCCGCCTCAGCACAACGCAACAGCTGGATATCTGGCGCTTTCACTCCGGCTTGCGCCTGAACGACTTCGCGTTTCAGGGCGGACCGCTGAAGAGCATCCTCAATCAGAGCTTCACCGAGAACCAGTGGAGCTACGAGATCGGCGCCAATTATGATCGCGATCTCGGACCGTGGGCGCTGTCGGTGGTGAGCCTGCTGACGCGGCGCTACTATCGTAACGACGAGCAGGACCGCAGTTTCGACAACACCGCGACGCTCGCCGAAGTCGATAACATCGCCCAACATCGAAACTCTGGCGAAACCATTCTGCGCGCCTCGCTCGCTCGCGATTTCGGCGCGCGGAACCATCTGGAGTTCGGCGCCGAAGGCGCCTTCAATACGCTGGACGCCGTCGTCGACTTCACGACTGACACCGGCGGCGGCCCGGCGATCGTTCCGGTGTTCAACGGCAATGTGACCGTCCAGGAGCGCCGCGCAGAGGCGTTCGTGTCCTACACTTGGCGTCCTAGCAATCGCTGGTCGATCGAGGCGCGCGCCGCCAACGAATTCTCGATCCTTGATTTCAGCGGCGACTACACACAGACGGTCCGCCTCTCCTACTTCAAGCCGTCGCTGCAAGTGTCGCGTACCATTGGCGAGAACAATCAGCTGCGCGTCCGAGTGTTTCGGGACGTGAGCCAGCTCAATTTCGATGACTTCACCGCCCGTCCGGCGCCGACCGAGGGCCTGATCACCGGCGGCAACAAGGACTTACGGCCTGAGAGCGATTGGCGCCTGGAACTCGGCGGCGATTTCAATCTGCTTGGCGGAATAGCGACCACGTTTGCCTTGACGCGGTACTGGATCGCCGACGCCACGGATCAGGTCGAACTGCATGCGCCGAATCCGCCGAACCCCGACATCTTATTCGATGGACCCGGCAATATCGGCGAAGGCGACGCGTGGAGCTTCACCACCCACACCACTATTCCCACCAATTTGCTGCTTCCCAGTTCGCATCTGACCTTCGACGCCACGCTGTGGAACACCCACGTGATCGATCCGATCACCCACATCCAGCGCGGCATTTCCGGGCGACCCGATGTTCAGCTCTCGGGCGAGTGGCGACAGGATTTAAGCGCGAGCCATTTCTCCTGGGGCTTCAACTTCGAGAAGGTGTCGGAACAGACCGTGCTGCGCCACAACGAAGTCGATACCTCCGAGGAAGGCCCCTATATCACGCTGTTTGCCGAGTCGACTGTGGTGCCGGGTCTGAAATTCCGCCTTCAAGCCAACGACGTTTTCAATCCGCCGATCCGGCGCACGCGGCGATTCTTCGGCGATCCCGTCACCGGCGATCGCAATGATCCGCTTTCGAGCATCCAATATCGCGTCCGCCATTTCGATCCGGCGCCGTGGCTGGTGTTCAGCGTCTCCGGCACATTCTAGCGATGCGAAAACAGCGCGCCCTGCGGCGCGCTGCTTCGAGTTCTCTCCGCACTGAACTTGGTCAGATCAGCAGGGACGGCGATCTTCGACGAAGACTTCGCGGCCGGTGTAGGGATCGTACCGGCGTTCGCGAACAACGCAGAGCGACGGTCCGCCATAGCCGCCATAATAGCCGTCGTCGTAATAGGCATCGCGATCGTAGCGGCCGTCGTAGCCGCAACGGTCATAGCAGCGATCGTAGTGGCGGCGACGGTTGCTGTCGGTGATGGCGGCGCCAAGGACGGCGCCGAGCGCCAGCCCGATGACGCCGGCGGCGACCGCATCGCCGCCGCGGTTGTAATAGCGATGCGAATACTCGTAGCGGTCACGGCGCCAGTCGTCGCGGTCGCGCGCGAAGGCGGTGGCCGGAATGCTGGTTGCGGCAAGGGCGAAGGCCAAGGCCCCGGTCAGAAGGCGTTTCATCTCAGTTGCTCCGAAGCCGCACCTACCAGGGGGCGGCTGAACCCTGGCTGAACGGCGGTTCGGAGCGCCGGTGGGACCTACCGCGCGCGGCCCTTGCGGCGCGACGGGCCGGGGTCTGGGTCGAACATCGGGTACGGAGCCCAATGCGTCTGGAACGGCCCGTCATTGAGATAATCGGGGATGCGCGCGCTCATCGCCTTCTCGTTGGAGATGGCGATGATCTGGCGGCTTTTCGGCATGTTGCGCAGCAGGTCGGCGTCGACATCGCCGATGAGATCGGAGCTCTCCTTCGCCATCAAGTGATTGGCCACGCCAAACAGCTGGAAGACGCCGGCGTTGTTGAAGATCGTGCGCCAATCCTTTGGATAGAGCCGCTGCAGCTGCGACAAATCCTGGAAGAACGGCCACACTTGCAGGCCATAGCCGCGCAACAACGTCATGGATTGCCGCAGCGGCCCGAATTCGCCGAGCTGGGCGCATTCGTCCAGGAGGAACAACGTGGACCGCTTCGGCCGCCGCTTGCGGCCCATGACCGTGAGCATGAGCGCGCCGACCCACAAGCGCAGCAGCGCGCCGTGGCTTTCGAGTTTGTCCGGCGGGATGACGATGTAGATCGTCATCGGCTCGCCCTTGCGGACAGAGTCGAGTGAGATGGTCGACTTCGACAGCGAACGCAGCGCCGAATCCGAATTCACCACCTTCAGATAGGATTGCGCGGTCGACAGAATGCCGGAGCGAGTCTGCTCGGTGATCGGCAGGAAGCTCGAGATGTTCTGCTTCGAGAGCCGGTTGAGCTGGTCGTGGTTCTCGATGAGCGCCGCGAGATTGTACACCGCATCGTCGCTCATCAGCACTTCGCGCACCTTGCCGAAATGGCGTTCGCTCTTGGTCGCGGTCTCGGCGATGGCGGCGATCACGCCGGCCATGAGCGAACGGCCCCAATTGTCCCAGAACGGCTCCTTATGAAAACCGACGTCGCCTGCGAGCAGCGACGCCAACATTTCGGCGTCGGCGTCGAGGAGCGCGCCGGGGCGATCAAAAAGGTCGAACGGATTGAGGCTGTCGGTTTTCTTCGACACCGCGCCGAACGGGTCCAGCAGCCGCACCTCCTGGCCCATCTCCTTCCGGCGGCGGGCGGTCACGTGCCAGGTCTCGCCTTTTGGGTCGATGACGATGACCGAGCCCTCGAAGCGCAGCAGGTTTGGAATGATGACGCCCCGGCCCTTGCCCGCGCCGGTGGGCGCAATGGTCACCAAGTGGCGATCTTCGCCGTAAAGGATCGGGACTTCGCCGATGATCGCGGGCTGGGCGAGCTGCGGTGCGCCGAACCCCATCGGGCCGCGGCCTGAATCGTCAGATTTCCAGCCGAGCAGGAGGTCGCTCACCTCCGGCCGCCCGGACGCCTCAACCGGCTTCTTCCCGGAGCGGTTGCTTCTCGGCCGTGACATCAGCACCTCCCAAGCGGCCTGCCCCAAGAGCGGTGGCCGTGAATCACCTGTAACCTTCGATCGGGGCCGGACCCGCCCCTGAATGAGGCGGCTGGGCGCCCAATTGGGGTGGTCCGGCGACTGGGCGTCCTGCCCGCGTCCCGACCCCTAGAACGCACGGAAAGGCGCCCCCGCGCAACGCCTCAGAGCCGCTGGGGGAGAACAATTTCTCGATACGCTTCGGACGCGGTTGGAAAATTCCCAACCGCGTCCGGTACTTAGCGAATAATGTTGTTAATACAGTAGCTTAGCTAGTTTGGGCAGGTTTCGCCGGCGCCGCCTTGCCAGCT
>JAFEDV010000429.1 GCA_018241475.1 Pseudomonadota bacterium
AATCTCGCCGGTTTGCGGTTCTTTTTGCTTGTCCATCGCGGTCTCCGTGGTTGGGACCGCAATGAGACGCGGGCATGCGTCGGTTTATTCCCGACGGCAGCAAAACTTTTTCGACCTAGCCTAGCCAGGCCGACAATGGACCGAGCGACATGGCGATGCGCGCCATGGCCATGACGCCGATAATGACGCCGGCCGCCGCCGGGATCAGCGAGAACCAGAACAGCCAGCGCACCCGGGCCAGGGCGCAGATGGCGAGGAGTGCGGTGGCGATCGAAAGCAGCGCCGTGGAAAGATCGTACTGGTCGTTGATGGGCTGCATCGCCGCAAGATCGCTCTCCGACCGACGTGCGAGGTTTTGGACTTCATTCTTGCGCTGCTCGATGCGCGTGTTCTCGGCGTTTTGCGCGGTGATTTCCGTCGCGAGGCGCGCGCGCTCTGAGGCGTCGCGGGTGTTACGTTCGAGCCGCTGCAGATTGGCGAGTTCGTAATCCCCCATGTCCTCGCGCACGCGCACCGCCTGGTACCAGGCCCAATTGTCGATGCGTTCGGCTTGGGTCTGGGCAATGGCCTTGTCGAGATTGCCGCTCTTGATGGCCGAGAGCGCCATGAAGCTCGCCAGAAATGCGATGCTGATGGCAATAAGATCGTTGAAGCGTTTGTCGCCTTCGCTTTCTTCGGTCATGGATCCCCACCCTCAAAGTCGCATCAATATCGCCGCTCAACGACGAAATCGACGGCGTCCGCAAGCATGCGCGCACGCGGGCCGAACGGCGCCAAGTGGCGCTTGGCCTGCGCGGCCAGCATGCCAACGCGCTCGCGCGTAGCGTCGACGCCCAGCACCGTGACGAAATTGACCTTGCCGCGGGCGCTATCCTTGTGCACGGCCTTGCCCGTGTCGCGCACCACGCCTTCGGCGTCCAACAGGTCGTCGACCATCTGGAAGGCGAGGCCGACATCATGGGCGTAGCGAGAAAGCGAAACTTTCTCGCTCTCCGAAGCGCAGCCGATCAGCGCGCCGGCGTCGACGGAGAAATTGATCAATGCGCCGGTCTTCAGTCGATTCATGCGCGTGACGGCGATGAGGTCGGACCCGATATGCTCGCCCTCCATGTCGGCAGCCTGACCCGCGACCATGCCGAGCGGACCCGCCGCGCGCGCAAGTCCGGAAACGAGCAGACAGCGCATCTGGGGATCGCGGTGGGTCGGCGGATCGGCGAGGATTTCGAAGGCGAACGTGAGCAGCGCATCGCCCGCGAGCAGCGCCGTGGCTTCGTCGAACTGGCGATGCAGTGTCGGGCGGCCGCGGCGGAGATCGTCATCGTCCATGCACGGCAGATCGTCGTGGATGAGCGAATAGGTGTGCACGCATTCGATGGCGACGGCAGCGCGCATGAGCGCCGTTTCGTCAGCGTCGAACATGCGCCCCACTTCGATGGTGAAGAACGGACGCAGCCGCTTGCCTCCGTCTAGAGCCGAATAGCGGAGCGCGGTCATCAGACGCGTCTCCGGCCCGTCGGCGCGCGGCAGCAGCGCGTCGAGGGCGACGTTGACCCTCTCGGCGACTTCCCTGAGGCGTGCGGCCAACTCTTGCGACATGGGCCGCTTGCGTTAGCAGAGGCGCCGCCGCGTGCCTACGGGGTCATGAGGGCGCCTTGGCAAGCGGCTTGGACGGGCGCCTGCGGACTTCCCAACGCCCCGGCTTTGAGGGCACAATGCCGGAACGGGCTGGGCGGAGGGCGGAGGCGGGTTACGCGCTCCAAATGAGGCCATGTCCCAGCGCTTCTGATTGAGAACGTGAGGAAAAGTGTATGGCGACGGTCATCATCATTCACGCCGCGGATGACACGCTGCCGGCGCGGGCTCTGGCTGAAAAGCTGCGTCAGGCCAAGCTGACGGTGGTGCTCGAGAAACACGGCGACGACCTGCGCGAGGCGGCGAGATCGGCGCAGGCAGGCGTGGCGCTCTGGTCGCCGCGCTCGACCGGCGACGCCGCGATCGTGGACGAAGTGAATTTCGCCCGCGGCAAGACCAAGCTCGTGCACGCGCTGATGCAGAACACGCCGCTGCCGGACCCATTTCGCGGCGACAAGGCCGCCAACCTGACGGGCTGGCGCGGCGAAGACGATTTCCCAGGCTGGCGGGAACTGGCCAAGCTGGTGACCGATCGCGCCGGGGTGGCGCCGCTGCCGCCGCCTGCGGCGCGTGTAGCCAGCGGCTTCTTCCAGCCGGGGCGTGTCGATGTGGCGAATACGGGCGCGGCCGGCGCCAAGCCCGCACAACCGGCGTCGCGGCGAGCGCCGCCTCCGCCGCCAGCGCAACAGCGGCAAGCCGCGCAAAGCCCGCCGCCGCGCCCAGCGCCGCCACGCACGGCTGCGCCGCCGCGCGATTACGCGCCGGCCCCGGAGCGCGAAAAGAAGGGCGGCGGCATGGTGCTTGTTGTGGTCGCGCTTATCGTTCTCATCGCCGGCGGCGGCGGCGGATACTTCTGGTGGTCGCAGCAGCAGAGCGCGCACGCAGCGTCGACCGCATGGGAATCGATTGACCGCAACGATCCCGCGGCGCTGCGCGCCTTCATCGCTGCTCAATCCGGGCCAGCAAAGCGGCAAGCGGAAACAGCCCTAAGCGAACTGGAAGAACGCAGCTACGAAGCGGCGAGCGATACCGATACGGTGGAGGCGCTACAGGGATTCCTGCGCGATTTCCCGCAGAGCCAACACGCGCTCGCCGCGCGCGGACGCATCGCCGAATTGCAGACCGCCGCGGCCAACGGCGCACCTGCGACAACGACGGCGACCGCCACAACGCAGCCGGCAAATCCCGATCTCAATCCCCCGGGTTCGCTCGCCACCACGACGGCTACGACGTCAGCAACAACCACGCCCGCGCCGACGACGGGCGGACCAGCGCCGTTGACGCCGCCGGCTGGGCCGAGTGCGACGCAAAGCCCGCCAAGCTCGCCAACGACGACGCCTTAAGCGGTGCACAGGCGCGAATGAACCGCGGCCTCGAAACTACGAGGCCGCTGCAACGTCCACGCGTCGACAAGGTTCATCAGTTAGTACAGCCGCCCGCCCGTCGTTGCGGGACGATCCACGTTGAGCAGCACCACATTGCCGTTGCGGTCGGGGAAGCCGAGGCA
>JAFEDV010000042.1 GCA_018241475.1 Pseudomonadota bacterium
CACAGCGCCACGATGAACGGCGTGAACGCGAAGATCATGAAGGGGTTGAACGACTGAAACCACGTCGCCGGGATTTCGGCGTTGAT
Source organism: Pseudomonadota bacterium (assembly GCA_018241475.1). Taxonomy (GTDB): domain Bacteria; phylum Pseudomonadota; class Alphaproteobacteria; order Caulobacterales; family Aquidulcibacteraceae; genus Vitreimonas. The sequence goes on from JAFEDV010000042.1 coordinate 87, forward strand.
CAGGCCCGGAATGATGCGACGATCGGTGTCGTCGGAGAAGAACAGCGCCAGCGTGTTCCCCTGCTGTTCGTAGGTCGCCCAGAAGAAGATTGCCGGAATGCAGAGGGCGATCAGCGCCAACACCGCTTTCCAGTCCTCGCCGGTCAGTTTCGACTTCTCGGTCTTGGCGGTAGTGCGCCGCTGCAGATTGTCCGGCGGCAGGCTGCGGCTGGCGAACAGATAGACCAGCAGGCCAATCACCATGCCAACGCCGGCGGCGCCGAAGCCGAAATGCCAGCCCGCATCCTGGCCCAGCGCGGAGCAGACGCCAGGCGACCATTCGCACATGTACTGGCCGAGCGTGCCGCAGATCAGCGGGGAGAAGAACGCCCCGACATTGATGCCGACATAGAAGATCGAGTAGGCGCGGTCGATGCGGCTGTCTCCCGGCTTGTAGAGAGTGCCCACCTGCGTGGAGATGTTGGGTTTGAAGCAGCCGTTGCCGATGATCAGGAGCAGCAGGCCGACGAAGAACAGCTGATTGAACATCAGCGTGAATTCGGCGATCGCCATGATCAGCGCGCCGGCTATCACCATCTTGCGTTGGCCAAACACCTGATCTGCAAGCCAACCGCCGATGATCGGGGTCGCGTAGACGAAGCCCGTATAAAATCCGTAGATGAGCGACGAGAACTGCTGGCCGTAGGTCTGCGCTTCGCCGGCGGCGGCGGTCGCCGGATGAGCGTCAAGCGCGCCGAACATCCCCTGGAACAGATTGTGGAGCGCCTCATAGCCCCACACTTCGCCAACATGCGCCGGCGAGAAGAGATATTGTGTCAGGTAATAAACCAGGATGGCGCGCATCCCATAATAGGAGAAGCGCTCCCACATCTCGGTGGTGAAGAGATAGGTCAGGCCGCGCGGGTGGCCGAAGAGGTCCCCCTTCCCGGCGGCGCCGTCTGTTGTGCTCATTTCCCCCTGGCTCCTATTTGTTTTTAGAGTCCCGCAACGCACCCTTGCCCGTGACAGAGCTGTCACGCAAGCGGCGGACTCCTTCGCGGCTGCGAAGACGCGATAACCGGAAAGCTCAGAACAGAAGGTTCGCACCGCGTGCTTCGCGACGCAGCTCCAGTGAAATCACCCACCAGAGGGTCTGGTTCGGCGTCGAGTCGAGCCAGAAGCCCAGGCGGCGCAGCGTACGCACCGAGGGGACATTGCGATTGTCGCAGCCGGCGACGATGGTCTCGGCGCCCGCTTCGTCGAAGAGCCAGTCGATCACCGCCCCGGCGGCTTCCACCGCATAGCCCTGACGGCGGCGCGAACGGGCGATGCCGTAACCAATTTCGTACTCGCGCGCGGCGCGAAGCGAGGGCTCAAAGCGCACGTCGCCGATGACGCTGCCTTCGTCGAGGTGGATGGCGATCGCGCGCGTGGGCGCCGGGGTCGGACCCCAGGCATCGGAGATGGAGCGCGCGACGAGGCCCAGGCTCGCCGCGCACCAATCGGGCGGCGCCTCGGCGCCGATCTCCTCGGCGAAGGCATGGCTGCCGACGCGCGCCGCTTCAGCGAGCGCGGGGGTGACCGGCTCGAGCCGCAGCCGCGGCGTGTAAAGCGGATGTTCGAGCGAGGGCATCGTTCTTCTTACCATTGCGTCTCCAGCAAACACCTGCAATCGCGGAACGCTTCTGAGGCGCCTTTCACGCAGGAGTGTGTTCCGGGAAGTGCAGCCCCTTGCTCAACTGGCGGCGGCTTTCTCCAACGCGGCGACATCGATCTTCTGCATTTGCAACATGGCTGCAAGCACGCGCTGCGCCTTGGCGCGGTCGGGGTCGCCCAGGAGCTGGGGCAGTCGCTTTGGGACGATCTGCCAGGAAAGGCCGAAGCGATCGGCGAGCCAGCCGCATTGGCTGGGTCGGCCGCCGTCCTCGAGCAGCGCGCGCCAATAATAATCGGTTTCGGCCTGGTCCTCGGTGCTAACCGAGAGCGAAAAGGCGGGCGAGAGTTTGTAGAGTGGGCCGCCGTTCAACAGCATGAGGCGCTGGCCCTTGATCTCCAGGATCATGGTCAGCACCGAGCCCTTCGGCTGCGGGCCGCCTTCGCCGTAATGGGATTTCTCCAGAATCTTCGCGTCCTTGAATACCGAGACGTAGAAGTTCGCGGCGTCTTCGATCCAGCTGTCGGTCCAGATGCAAGGCGTGATCTTGGGCGTCGTCATTTTCGCGCTCCTTGTTTGACGCAAGGACGTGGCTGGATGGCGCACGCCGACAAGCTTCCTGAAGTTAATATGCGCAGGCTTCGAACACGCGGCGCACGTCCCCGCCCCACTCGGTGCGATAGCGTTCGAGCAGGCGCTCGGCAGGGGTCACGCCGGAAGCCGCGATATCGTCGAGTTCCGCGAGGAAATGGGTTTCGTCGGAACCGGCATTGTCGGCGCGAGCGCGCGACTTGAGACCCTGGCGGGCGATGGCGAGGGCGGCCTGGGCGATGTCTTGCGCCTTCACGCCGCGAATCGGCGCGCGCAGGCCGAGCGCCGGTACGGCGCGGCGCAGGCTTTCGCGATCCTCCGCCGTCCAGGCTCTTACCAGCGACCACGCCGCTTCGAGCGCCGCATCGCAATAGAGAATGCCGGCCCAGAACGCCGGCAACGCACACAGCCGCGACCATGGGCCAGAATCGGCGCCCCGCATTTCGAGATAGGTCTTTAGGCGCACTTCGGGGAAGATCGTGGTGAGATGATCCTCCCAGTCTTTTTCGGTGGGGCGTTCGCCAGGCAGCGCGGGCAATCTGCCGTCCATGAAGGCGCGGAAACTCTGACCCGAGGCGTCGATGTATTTTCCGTCGCGATAGACGAAATACATCGGCACATCGAGCGCGTATTCGGCGTAGCGCTCGAAGCCCATGCCATCTTCGAACACGAACGGCAGCATGCCGGTGCGGTCCGGGTCGGTATCGGTCCAGATGTGGCCGCGGTATGAGAGAAAGCCGTTGGTGCGGCCTTCGGCAAACGGCGAAGCTGCGAACAGCGCGGTTGCAATCGGCTGCAATGCGAGGCCGACGCGAAACTTCTTCACCATGTCGGCTTCGGATCCGAAGTCCAGGTTGGTCTGCACCGTACAGGAGCGGAACATCATCTGGCGTCCGAGCCGGCCGACCTTCTGCATGTATTCGCGCATGATTTTGTAGCGGCCTTTTGGCATGACCGGCGTCTGCTCGAGCGACCAGAGCGGCGAAAAGCCGAGGCCCAGAAACGCGATGTCCATCGGGCCGCACACGTCGCGCAGCTGCGAGAGATGCGATCCGGTTTCCGCACAGGTTTGGTGCAGATGCTCGAGCGGCGCGCCCGAAAGTTCGAACTGGCCGCCTGGCTCGAGTGTGATCGACGCCATGCCCTGCTTCAGCGCAATGACGTTCTCGCCTTCGTAAATGCGTTCCCAGCCGTATCTGTCAGCGAGTGTGTTCAAGAGCGCGCCGATGCCGCGCTCGCCTTCGTACGGAACCGGTTCGAGCGTGTCATGATAGAAGGCGAACTTCTCGTGCTCGGTGCCGACGCGCCAAGCGGAGCGGTCGGGCTTCGAGCCCTTCTCCAAATGCGCGACGAGATCGCGGAAGCTCTCGAGCGGGGGCGCTTTTTCTTTCGTCTCGGCCATGACCGCCCTCCCTGCCGGGCGCATTTCGACGCCATGTGGCGATTTGGGCGCGCTCACGCAAGCGGCTACGCCTTCGACCAGTCGCCCCATGTCGCTTGGATTACGCTTAGCGCTGCGATAACCGCGGTCTCCGCGCGCAAGATGCGCGGCCCCAGCGAAACCGCGTGAACGAACGGAAGCGCGCGCAACATCGCCCGCTCCTCGGGCGTGAAACCGCCTTCGGGGCCGATCAGCAGCGATAGGCCCACTCTCGCTTGCGGAGAGGGGGTTGGGGGTGAGGAGCGTTCAGCCGCCGCACTGTCGGCATTAACTGCACTACTGCGCGTGTGTTTCCGCCCCTCGTCCGGCTCGCGTCCGCTCGCCACCTTCTCCGCAAGGGAAAGCATTCGCAGTGCTTGCGCGATTGGCGCCGCG
>JAFEDV010000430.1 GCA_018241475.1 Pseudomonadota bacterium
ATGAACCGCGCTGTCGCCATCATCGACGAGAAGAAAGCCGGCGGCGGCAGGGGCCGCTTCGGCCGCACGCCCGTGCCACCGCTGAAGGAACTTGGCGAAAGCCCGGTCACCGGCAAACCCGTTCGCGTGATGAACGGCCGTTACGGCCCCTACATCACCGACGGCGAAACCAACGCCAACGCGCCGAAGGACAAGAAGCCCGAAGACGTGACCATGGATGAAGCGCTGGCGCTGCTCGCCGCACGCGCAGAACAAGGCGGCGGCAAGAAGAAGCGCAAAGCGCCTGTCGCCAAGAAAGAGGCTGCGCCGAAGAAAGAAGCGGCTGTGAAGAAGACGGCGCCTAAAAAGGCGACCGCAAAAAAGACGCCCACGAAGAAGACGGCGAAGAAGGCAGCGGGGTAGCATGCGCTTGTCCCTTCTCCTCCTTTGGAGGAGAAGGTGGCCCGAAGGGCCGGATGAGGAGCGATGGCAGGTCCAGATCCGATCATCGAGCGCGCAAGAGGCAATCGGAAAAATCCGACGAATGCCGAAACGCGCATGTGGTCTTTGCTCCGCGACAGACGATTGAACTACAAATTCCGCCGCCAACATCCCATTGGGCCTTACGTGGTAGATTTTGCTTGCTCATCCATCCACCTGATCATCGAAGTCGATGGACCGTCGCATAGCGATCCCGAACAGCGCGCGTTTGACGCAATGCGAAGCGAGTATTTGAGGCTCGCGGGGTGGACGATTTTGCGCGTTCCTAACGAGCACGTGTATTTGTCTCTTGGCGAAGTCGAGGCGGCGATCCGCGGCATCCTTGAACCATAAGACATCCCCTCATCCGGCCCTTCGGGCCACCTTCTCCCCGCGCACGGGGAGAAGGGACATTGAATCAGAAGAAATTGATGGCGAAAAATCGTCCCCCACCTGAGCCCCTCACCCGCGAACGCGTGCTTGAAGCGCTGCGTAAGTCCGGCGGCAGCGGTCAAAAGCGCGACATTGCGCGCGAACTCGGCATCGGGCCGGATCAGAAGAAAGAGCTGCGCCAGATTTTGCGCGCGCTTGAAGAAGACGGTGCGCTCGGCCGCACCGGCAAGAAGCGCTACGCCGACGCCAACGCGCTGCCCGAAAGCGGCGTCATGGAAATCGTCGACCGCGACGCCGACGGCGAATTGCTGGCGCGCATGCGCGGACCCGATGGCTTGTTCGGGCCGCTGGTGCGTTTGGCGCCGGGCGATGCACGCGGAACCAAGAACGAGGCCGCGGTCGGCATCGGCGACCGCGTGCTCGCTCGCATCGCACAAACGCCGGACGGACCCGAAGCGCGCGTCGTCAAACGGCTCGGCCAGAGCGCACACCGCATCTTGGGCGTCTATCGCGTTGCCAAGGATCAGCGCGGCCGCCAGCTCGGCGGCGGACGCATCGAGCCTGCCGACCGCAAAGTGCGCGCAGCTCTGTTGGTGCTGTCGGAGCACGCCGGTTCTGCGCGCGACGGCGATCTGGTCATGGCCGAACTGGCGCATGGCAATCGCGCGCACGCACCCAAACGCGGCATCGTGCGCGAAGTCATTGGCCGCGAGGACGACCCGCGCGCCGCCTCGATCCTCGCCATGCACACGCACGGCATCCGCGAGGGCTTTTCCGACGAGGAGGAGCGCGAGGCGCATCGCGCCAAACCCGCCAATCTCAAAGGCCGCATCGACCTGCGCAAACTGCCGCTCATCACCATCGACCCGGAAGATGCGCGCGATCACGACGATGCGGTATTCGCGCAGCCCGATGATGAACCGAACAACAAAGGCGGCTGGCGCGTGTGGGTCGCCATTGCCGATGTGGCGCATTATGTGACGCCCGGCTCGGCGCTGGATCGCGGCGCCCTCCGGCGCGGCAATTCCACCTATTTTCCCGATCGCGTCGCGCCGATGCTGCCGGAAACGCTGTCGGCGGATTTGTGCTCGCTGCTCGAAGGCGAGGACCGCGCCTGCCTCGCGGTCGAGATGGTGTTCGACCAGCATGGAAAGAAGCTGCGCCACAACTTTGCCCGCGGGCTGATGCGTTCGGCGGCGAAACTTTCCTACGACGCCGCGCAGGCGGCGATCGACGGCAAACCGAGCGACAAGACCAAGCCCTTGCTTGAGCCGATCCTGAAGCCGCTTTGGGCCGCTTATCGCTGCGTTTGGGAAGCGCGCGAGAGGCGCCAGCCGCTGGAGATCGACGCGCCTGAGCACAAGATCGTGTTCAAGAACGGCCGCGTCGCCGGTGTGAAACAGCGCCAGCGCTTCGAGGCGCACAAGCTGATCGAAGAATTCATGATCCAGGCCAATGTGTGCGCGGCGGAGACGCTCGAGCAGAAGGGCCGGCCGCTGATCTATCGCGTGCACGACCGTCCGAGCGACGAGAAGATTGCTGCGCTCACCGACTTTCTGCCGACCGTCAGCATGAGCTGGGCCAAGGGACAAACCATCACCGCCGCGCGCTTCAACCGCATCCTCTCGCTCGCGGAAGACTCGCCGCACCACGCCATCGTCAACGAAGTGGTGCTGCGCACGCAGGCGCAAGCGATCTACGCGCCGGACAATATCGGCCACTTCGGCCTTCACCTGCGCTCCTACGCGCACTTCACCTCGCCGATCCGCCGCTACGCCGACCTCATCGTCCATCGCGCGCTGATCCGGGCGCTGAAGCTGGGCGACCATGGCATCACCGCGCAGGAAGAGAAGCGTCTCGACGAAATCGCCGAACACATCACCCAAACCGAACGCCAGAGCATGGCGGCTGAACGCGATGCAGCTTCGCGGTACATCGCCTCTTTTCTTTCCGATCGCGTCGGTGCGACATTTGCGGGGCGCGTCACCGGCGTGACGCGGTTCGGGCTCTTCATCCGGCTCGACGAGACCCAGGCCGATGGACTGGCGCCGATCTCGTCGCTGGGCGCAGAGCGCTGGATTCATGACGAGACCGCGCACGCGCTGGTCGGCGAACAAAGCGGCGAGCGCTTCCCGCTCGGCATGCAGGTTGACGTACGGCTCGAGGAGGCGACGCCGGTGAGCGGCGGCCTGCTGTTTGCGGTGCTGACCGATCCGTTGCCCCCGGCGCCGGGCTGGCGCAAAGCGCGGCAAAGCCGGCAGACGCGAGAGGGCGATCGCGGCGCCCGACGGCGCCGGCGCGGCCATTAGCGGTTCCTCACGAACGCGCAGCGTCGTGGAACTTTCGGAACGGCGCGGCGTTGCAGACGTTTGCTTCGGAATGCGGAATTCATGGATCGGGAGAACGAACGATGTTGAAGTCCCTCATCACCGCGGCCAGCGTCGGCGTGCTGGCGCTGACGATGACGGCCGCGCCCGCGGACGCTCATCGCTATCATCATCGCTATTACCGCGATGCAGACGGCCGCTCTTACTATTATGACCGTGATCACCGCCGGCATTATGAGAACTGCAAAGCCGTGGGAACGGTTGTTGGCGTCATCGGCGGCGCGGTGGTCGGCAACGCGATTACCCATCATAGCGGGCTTGGCACCATCGCCGGCGCTGGCGTCGGCGGGTTGGCCGGCCATGATATCGCCGCGCACAACTGCCGCCACTGACAGCCGCGCTCGTCGACTCAACGGTTGAGCATTGAAGCGAGCACGGGCGCCAGCGCCATCGCGGCGAAGAACCAGACGATGGCGGCGACAACGCCTGTGAGCGCGCAAAGCCCGTAGCGCACGGGCGCGGCGCGCGCACTCGACATGATGCGGATATTGATCGCCCAAGCGAGGCCGCCGCAGGCGCCGCCAATGGCTCCGCCGACAATCACAAATGCGAACGGCCACGCGCAAACCACGTGCTGCAGTACGTACAACCTGGGTTTTGCCGACGCCGGCGTTGAAGCTTGGCTCATGAGCGCGCCTCCTGCCCGGACGATAGGCCGAGTCCGTCACGGGCGCACTAGCCACCGCGGCGGGCTGCATGCCAAGCTCGGCGGGGAGCCGGACCATGCAGGAGCACAAAGGACAACTCGGCTTCTGGTCGGTGTGGGCGCTCGCCGTCGGCACCATGATCGGCTCGGGAATCTTGCTGTTGCCGACCAGGCTCGCGCCGTTCGGCATGCTGAGTTATGGCGGTTGGATCTTGGGCGCGGCGGGAACGGCCGCGCTGGTGCTTGTCTTCGGACAATTGGCGAAGCGCACGACGCTTGACGGCGGGCCCTATATCTACGTGCGCGACGCCTTTGGCGATTTCGCCGGCTTTCTCATGGCGTGGGGCTATTGGCTCTCGTTTTGGGGCGGCATTCCTGTCGTCGCGATCACGTTCGTCGGTTATCTCGGGTTCTTCATTCCGCTGGTCGCGCAGAACGCCGTTGCGCAGGAATTGAGCGCGCTGGCGCTGATCGCGGCGCTCACTTTCGTCAATATCAGAGGGCTCAAGGAGATGAGCGCCGCCCAGATCGCAATGACGGTGCTGAAAATTGTGCCGCTCGTCGTGATCATTGGCGCCGCCATCGCCTTCGGCTCGCCGCGCAACCTGCCTCCTTTCAATCCGTCGAACACGCCAGTGTTGCCGCAACTTGCCGCGGTGACGCTCATCACGCTCTGGCCGTTCACCGGCTTCGAGGCGGCGGTGACGAGCGCGGGCTCGGTGCGCGACCCCGCGCGCACCATCCCGCGTGCGCTCATTGCAGCCATCCTTATCGTTGCAGCCATCTACCTCAGCGCCTCGTTTGCCGTGAATTTGCTGGTCCCGCCCGCGCAGCTGGAGCAATCGCAAGCGCCATTCGCAGACGCCGCGCGCGTGCTGGGGCCCTGGGGCGCGCCGCTCATTGCGATCGGCGCGCTCATTGCGACCGCGGGCACTCTGAACGGCCTCATCTTCACATCCGGGCAAATGCCGATGGCGGTCGCCGAAGACGGCAAGGCGCCCAAGTGGCTTGCCAAGCTCAACAAGGGCGGGGCGCCCTATTGGTCGCTGCTGCTTTCCTCTACGCTGGGCGCCGGGCTGCTGCTGCTGAACTATTCGCGCGGCCTGATCGGCGCCTACACCTTCCTGCTGATGATGGCGACGGCGCTCAGCCTCATCTACTATTTCTTCTGCGGGCTGGCCGAACTGAAGCATTCGTGGCGCGCGGCGAA
>JAFEDV010000431.1 GCA_018241475.1 Pseudomonadota bacterium
CCCTCCGCCCGCACCATCCTTCGCTCGCGAAGCGGGGGTGGGAGGAGTGGAGGCGCCGTTGGCGCGCTTCGGATGGCTAACGCCGACCTTGAGGGCTCAGCCGGCCGCTTCACAGCCCATGACGCGCGTGCCATAAGCCGCGCTTTCCAAAATCGGCCCGGCAACGGATTTGCAGCGCCGGGCTGCCGATGAAAGCCTGTTCCATGCAGCTCACAGAGCGCCGTTCCGAAGGTCTTTTGCGCGTTTACGACGTGGTCGTGCCGGCCTCCGAGCTCCAGCAAAGACTGGCCGCCAAGATCGCCGAGGTGCAGCCCAAGGTCCGGATCAACGGCTTCCGCCCGGGTAAGGTGCCGGTCAGCCACATCCGCAAGCTCTATGGGCCGTCGATGATGCAGGACATCATCAACGACGCGGTTCAAAGCTCGACCCGAGAGAGCCTGGGAAAGGTGCGCGCGGCCTCCGAACCGGCGCTGGATCTGAAGAGCGACATGCAAGAAGTGGTCGCGGGCAACGCCGACCTGCAGTTCGAACTTTCGCTCGAAATCATGCCGGATTTCGAACCGGCGGACTTGAAGACGATCTCAATCAAGCGCCCGGTCGCTCCGGTGTCGGACGAACAGGTCGAGGAAGCGCTCAACGAATTGGCGCGGACGCAGCGCGATTTCGAGGACAAGGACGGCGCCGCCGCAGAAGGCGATCAGGTCGTCGTTGATTTCGTCGGGCGCATCGATGGCGAGGCGTTCGACGGCGGCTCGGCCACCGATGCTCCGGTCGTGATCGGCGCAAAACAATTCATTCCCGGTTTCGAGGAGCAGCTGCTCGGCGCTAAGCCCGGCGAGGAACGCACGCTTGAGGTGACTTTCCCCGAGGATTACGGCGTCGAGCGCCTCAGTGGCAGAGCCGCCCAGTTCGAAGCTAAGGTGAAGCAGGTGCGGGCGCCAAAGCAAACGGCGATCGACGACGCCTGGGCGAGCAGCCTGGGCTTCGAGGGGCTCGGCGCGATCAAGGACGCACTTCGTCAGCGCATCGAGAGCGAGCACGCGGCACAGTCACGCGCAAAGGCCAAGCGCGCGCTGTTCGATGCTTTTGATGAGAAGCACGATTTCGACCTGCCGCCCCGCATGGTCGAGGCCGAATTCAATCAAATCTGGCAACAGGTGGAGGCTGACCGAAAGGCCGATCGTCTGGACGCGTCCGACCAGGGCAAGAGCGAAGAGGACCTGCGCAACGAATATCACGATATCGCGGAGCGCCGCGTTCGCCTTGGCCTGCTGCTTGCCGAGATCGGCCGTCGCCACAAGCTCGATGTCAGCAACGAAGAGATCACCAATGCGATCGCCGCCCAGGCGCGCAACTTCCCGGGCCAAGAGCGCCAGATTTTCGAGGCCTATCAGCGCAATCCGAACCTGGTCGCCCAGATTCGCGCGCCGCTCTACGAAGAAAAGGTCGTCGACTACGTGCTGGAGTTGGTGAACGTCGCCAATGAAACGGTGAGCCGCGAGCAGCTGTTTGCCGAGGACGAGGAGGCGTCGCCGCCCCCCAAGCCGAAAAAGTCCAAGAAAGCAAGGGCCAGCAAGGACGACGCAAGCTCGCAGGAATAAGAGCGGGACGGCGGCTCAGCCTGAGGGACTTGCGGCCCGCACCCAGCCGGCAAATATGAAGTCCGCGGTTTGAGTCGGCGCCGATGCGCCGACGCGAGGAATTTGCATGCAAGACCCAGTCGAAAGAATGCGCGGCATCATCATCCCGACGGTGCAGGAACAGACCAGTCGAGGGTATGATCGCTACGACATCTTTTCACGCCTGTTGAAGGAGCGGATCATTTTCGTCAGCGGCGGCGTCGATGACACGCAGGCGGCAGTAATTACCGCGCAGCTCCTGTTCCTGGAGTCCGAGAACCCGAAGCGCGAGATCGCGATGTATATCAACAGTCCCGGCGGCTATGTGACGGCGGGGCTCGCGATTTACGACACCATGCAATACATCCGCAGCCCGATTTCCACCGTATGCATGGGTCTTGCCGCCTCGATGGGATCGCTGCTGCTGGCGGCGGGCGAGAAGGGGCTTCGCATCTGTTTGCCGAACGCGCGCGTGATGTTGCACCAGCCTTCAGGCGGCTTCCGCGGCCCGGCCTCCGACATCGAGCGCCATGCGGAAGATATTCTCCACACCAAACGCCGGCTCAACGAAATCTACGTGAAGCACACGGGCCAGCCCTACGATCGCGTGGAGAAGACGCTCGACCGAGACCACTTCATGACCGCCGAAGAGGCGCGCGCGTGGGGCATCGTCGACAAGGTGTATGAAAAGCGCGAACTGGCGGAAGGCTTCTCCGGCGCCGCCTGACGCTCATCACAGCTGCGTGACAGGGGCGCCAACAGGACGAACGTCCGTTGGGCGCCGATGGACCCGCTTGTAGGTTGTGACTGCTGAGTGCGGGCCGCCCCTGCGCTCGGCGGGCGGCTGGAACGGGGAGAGGC
>JAFEDV010000432.1 GCA_018241475.1 Pseudomonadota bacterium
CAGCGGCACCGGGCGCGCGCCCAGTCGCTTCTTGATGTCCTCGACGCACATGTAGAAGTCGGCGCCGGTCTTATCCATCTTGTTGGCGAAGATAATGCGTGGAACTGAGTACTTATCGCCCTGGCGCCAGACGGTTTCGGTCTGCGGCTCGACGCCCTGGTTGCCGTCGAGCACGACGACCGCGCCATCGAGCACGCGCAGGCTGCGCTCCACCTCGATGGTGAAGTCGACGTGGCCGGGCGTGTCGATGATGTTCAGGCGCTTGCCGTTCCAGAACGTCGTGGTCGCCGCCGACGTGATGGTGATGCCGCGCTCCTGCTCCTGCTCCATCCAGTCCATGGTGGCCGCGCCGTCGTGGACTTCGCCGATCTTGTGGCTCTTGCCGCTGTAGAACAGAATCCGCTCGGTCGTCGTGGTCTTACCGGCGTCGATGTGGGCCATGATGCCGAAGTTGCGATAGTCTTCGATTTTGTACTGACGAGGCATGACAATTCTGTCCGTTGTTCGGAGGAGCGCCGGCTTCCAGCCGGCTTGCCGGCAAGGCGCCGGCGGTCCCTAGGGGATCACCAGCGGTAGTGCGAAAATGCGCGGTTGGCCTCGGCCATCCGGTGGGTGTCTTCGCGCTTCTTGACGGCGTTGCCGCGATTGTTCGACGCGTCGATCAATTCACCGGCCAGCCGCTCCTCCATGGTGTTTTCGTTGCGCGCGCGCGCGGCGCCCACCAGCCAGCGGATCGCCAGCGCCTGGCGACGCTCGGGACGAACTTCGACAGGCACCTGATAGGTGGCGCCGCCGACGCGGCGGGAACGCACTTCGATCGCCGGCGCGACGTTGCCGAGGGCGTCGTGGAACACCTCGATCGACGGCCGCTTCATCTTCTTCTCGACCGAGTCGAGCGCGCCATACACGATCTGTTCGGCGACCGACTTTTTGCCTTCGTACATCACGTAGTTCATGAACTTGGTGAGCACGAGATCGCCATGGACGGGATCGGGCAGAACTTCACGCGGCTCGGCGCGGTGACGGCGGGACATTTACAATCTTCCTCTTCTTGAGAGAGATCCCGGATCGGCTTCGCCGTCCGGGATGACCCTCACTTCGTTCAGGTCACTTCGGTCGTTTGGCGCCATAGAGCGAGCGGCGCTTCTTGCGGTCCTTGACGCCCTGCGTGTCGAGCACCCCGCGCAGGATGTGATAGCGCACGCCCGGCAAGTCCTTCACGCGGCCGCCGCGGATGAGCACCACCGAGTGCTCCTGCAGGTTATGGCCTTCGCCCGGGATGTAGCACACCGCTTCGATGCCGGTGGTGAGGCGAACCTTGGCGACCTTGCGAAGCGCCGAGTTCGGCTTCTTCGGCGTAGTCGTGTAGACGCGGGTGCAGACGCCGCGGCGCTGCGGGCTCTCCTTCAGCGCCGGCGACTTGGTGCGCACCGGCTTCGGGCTCCGCGGCTTGCGGATCAGCTGG
>JAFEDV010000433.1 GCA_018241475.1 Pseudomonadota bacterium
CTCAGCGGCGAGGACCTTGCCAATCGAGGCGTCAACACAGTCGATGCTCTGCAATTCATATCGCCCGGGGCAACCGTCAATAACTTTGGCCAGGGCAACGACTTCAATATTCGCGGCATCGGCAAAGGCGAACACAACACCCAGACATCAACGGGCGTCATCACCTATCGCGACGGCATCGCCACGTTTCCAGGCTACTTTACGCTTGAGCCGTATTACGACGTCGCAAGCGTCGAAATCTTGCGCGGCCCCCAAGGCACATTCGGCGGGCAAAACGCCACGGGCGGCGCCGTCTTCGTCAACAGTAATCTTCCAGTGATCAATGGAGGCTTTCACGGCTATATGGCCGGGCAAGCCGGCAACTATAGCGATTTGGGCGTCCAAGGCGGCTTCAATGTGCCGCTCAGTGACACGCTTGCCGCGCGTGTCGCGTTCAACAGCGAAGTGCGCAATAGCTTTTACACCTTCCACGGCCCGGGTGGCGCGCCCTACGACGGCAATCCGGGCAACATGAGTACTTACAGCGCGCGCTTAAGTCTGTTGTGGCGCCCGAATTCCTCGTTCTCAGCGATCTTCAGAGCCGACGGCAATTATCTTGATTTCGGCGCCTATCCCGCTGACCCCTTCAACGCGCCCAACGATCCCTTCAACCTGACAGCCAACGCACCCCAACAGGCACTCGACCGTGGCATTCGCTCATCGCTTACGCTGAATTATGAGATGCCAAATGGGATCACTATCCGATCTCTCACCGGCTATCAGTACGCAATCAGTCAATATCGCGCCGACCTTGACGGCACGGCTTCAGGGAATTTCACATTCTCGGACTACGTTCCCACTAGGCTGTGGTCGCAGGAGGTCGACATCATCTCGCCCGATCATGGCTTCGTGACGTGGATCATTGGCGGCTATGTCGATTACCTGAAATACTGGTTCAGCGCGCCGTACCGGTTCCAGATCAACACGCCTCCGGGCAGCATCTTCACTGAGTATTGGCTGCAAGGCACCAACCCAGAACGGCACGAGGCCGTCTTCGGGCAAGTGAGCTTGAACTTTACGCCGGACCTGCAGCTGCAGCTCGGCGGCCGATACACCCAAGCCTCAACGGCCAACCACGTGCAAATTATTCAATACGGCACGCCCATTGTGGACGAGCAGTCGGTCGACTTCAGCAACTTCTCGGGGAAGGTCTCGCTAAATTGGACCGTTAATCCCAACAACTTCCTCTACGCCTTTGTGTCCACCGGCTTCCGTCCAGGCGGGCTGAACGTTCCTGTCGGTTTCGGCACGCCAGCCGCGTTCCGGGAGGAGACTATTACCGACTACGAAGCGGGCTGGAAGAACATCGCCTTCGGCGGGCATCTCCGCACACAAATCGACGCCTTCTACGACGACTACAACAACTTCCAAGTGACGGTCGGGTATCCAACACTGCCGATCTTCGGGTTTGAGCTCAACAACCCGAACACGACCCATGTCTATGGTGTGGAAGCGCAAGCGCAGGCCTCGTTTGGCGCACTTTCGTTCGATCTGGGCGTTGCCTGGATACGCAGTTCACTTGGCCATTTCTTCGCCACCGACCCACGCATCGCAACCTTTACGCCCTGCGATCCCCAGACTGGCCCCGCTAGCGCATCATGCATCAACCTCACCGGAAACGACCAGACCTACGCGCCCAATTTCACCTTCAATGCCAGCGCCCAGTATGAATTTACACTGGACGCGCACGACACGCTCACACCGCGCCTCAATTACGGGCACGTGTCCGAACAATGGGCGACGTTGTTTGAAAACC
>JAFEDV010000434.1 GCA_018241475.1 Pseudomonadota bacterium
GAAGGTTGGGAGGTTCTGTGCCCATTTCTCGGATTACCGCGTCCGAATGCGTCTTTCCCCCACCTTCACGCACGGCACGCATAATGCCCCCTCGCGTCGCCTATTCCTTTGTTGTGGATGCAGGTGCGCGCTTTGCATATCAGGCGTGGCACTTGGCGCATTCCCTTGTTCACTTCTGCAAAGCTGCACCGAGCGAAATTCATATTCAATGCACTCCTGAAGCAGACCAGGAATCACGACGACTCTTCCTAGCAGCGGGGTTTCAAACTCACACGATAACGCCATTTGGCGACGGCAGGTATTGCAACAAGATCGCGCAATTCGATGCTCTTGCCGGCCTCGACTATGATATTTTCGTGCTTCTCGACACCGACACGATCGCGACGGGTGACCTCCGACCCTGGCTCACAAAGCAGGCGGTCCTTGCGAAAACTGTCGACGCGGCGAACCCGCCAATCACGACACTCGATGAAATCGTCACCAAGGCCGGGTTGCGGGCCGCGCGCGAGCGATGTCCGCCGGATAATGGGATAGCGGAGACCTATCTCGGAAACTGCAACGGCGGATTCTATTCGATCCCACGCGTGCACCTTGAAATGGTCTGCCGCGAATGGCGGCGATGGGCGCTATGGCTCCTTGATCATAGTGGCCCGTTGCGTCGCGCGGGCGCGACGATACACGTGGATCAAGTATCCTTCTGGCTGGCATTGCAGTCCAGCCAGGCGCCGTTTCGTGCGGCGCCCTCCAACCTCAACTACTTTGTCCATATGGATGCGCCGCACATTTACCACGACGCAGGATGCGATATCGCTCTCCTGCACTATCACAACCACACGCTGAACGTCGTGGGTCTAATAGAGCCAAAGATCGCTTTGGCGCCGACAGCCGCCGACGCAGTGCGCCGCGCAAATTCGCTCATTGGTTTGCACTTCAATAACACGCTATTCTGGAACTATCGCTATGCGCACCATCCAGAGCGCGGCTCCGGCCTCGGTTCGCGAGGCGACAACTTAGCCTACAAGCAACTTTTGCTTCGCGTTGAAGGAGCGGAAAGCGCCCGCACCATTCTAGATGTGGGGTGCGGAGACCTGGAAGTCGTTAAGGGCCTTGAGCTTCGCGACTACACCGGCGTCGACGTCTCGCCCCTTGCCATCGAGCGCGCCCCAATGGTCTTGCCAAATGGCAAATTTTATCTCGGTTTGCGGGAAGACTTGGCCGCGGCCGACATGGTCCTTTGCTTCGAGGTTCTTATTCATCAAACGACGATGAGCGCGTATCGCCGCGTTATCGACTACGCCTGTCAGCGCACCGGCAGGACGTTGCTTATCTCGGGTTATGATGAATCCAGTTTATCAATCGAGGCGAACTCGATGGTCCATTTTCATGAACCCTTGAGC
>JAFEDV010000435.1 GCA_018241475.1 Pseudomonadota bacterium
CCTCTCCAATCGGTCGGATTGCCAAACGCGCTTTCGTTGATGGCAAAGGGATTTTCGGCCAAAAAGTGGTGGATTGGATCAGCGCCAATCCCCCTAATCCGAAAAGCGCTCTTTCGCCGAAGGCGGGCGTTCCGGAAATTGATTGCACCCATCGCTCTTGGGGGGCGCATCTGACATATTGTCTCGCAATCTGGGGGGTCCGTTGTCCGCGAACGGCGACAAGCGCAAGCTAGCGACGATCCTGGCCATCGACATGGCTGGCTACTCGGCGCAATCGGAGCGCAATCAGGAACGGGCTATAGCCTACGTCGCTGCCTTGCGCGAACGGGCGGCAGCGCTTGCCGCCGCGGATGGCGGACATATTTTCAACACCGCCGGCGACGGCCTTATGCTGGAATTTCCAATCGCAAGCGGCGCGGTGCGCACTGCGGTCGCCCTGGCGCGCGAAGCTGTCGCCAATCCAGAAAAGCTTCCGCGGCTTCGCGCCGGCATTCATCTTGGCGAAGTAATTATCGACCGGCGCGACCGGCTCGGTCATGGCGTCAATGTCGCCGCACGCCTTATGCAAATGGCGCCGCCGAATGGGGTTGTCATCTCCGACGCAGTCAAGAGCCAATTGCGCGGCGAAACCGACGCAGCGTTTTCGCCCTGCGGCCGGATTCGCCTGAAGAAAATGCGAGAGCGCATATTTGCATTCGAGCACATTCCGGGCGCTAGCGTCGTCCGGCGCCAGTGGCGCCGATGGCGGCTGCCGATGGCTTCGGCAGGCGCCGCAGCGACCCTCATTGCGCTTACGTTGATCGCCGCGAGCGTTTTGACCGCTCCAACCGAGATACCCTTTGTGGCGGTGTTGCCCTTCGATAATCTGTCGGGCGATCCCAATCTGGGCTATTTTAGCGATGGTGTTTCCGCGGAGATACAAGCCACGCTCGCGCAGTATCAAGAAGGCTTGCGCGTTGCGGGTCTCGCCACAAGTTTTCAATTCCACGGTCAACAAAAGGATGCCGCACACGTGCGCCAGACCATGGGCGCCTCGCATGTGGTCGATGGTTCGGTACGACGCGAGGGCGACCAGATTCGGATCGTCG
>JAFEDV010000436.1 GCA_018241475.1 Pseudomonadota bacterium
CGGCGCCGAGTATCAATTCGACGCGGCGCCCGTTTCGATTGGCGCGAGCTACAACCACGTCGAGTTCAACGACTCGAATGTGAGCGCCAACATCTGGGGCGTTACGCTGCGTTACAATTGGGGCGGCACGCTGCGCGACCGCGACCGTAACGGCGCGAGCCAAGCCGACCTCACCAACTTCGGCACGGTGTTCGCGTTCTAAGCTCCACTCACACCGCTTGAAGTTGTGGATTGCGCCCCGGCCAAGGCCGGGGCGCTTTTCGTTGGCGCTCGTGCTTGCGTCGACGGAGGCGCATGAGCAAGCGACGAACCGCTTTTCATGAGCTTTCAGCAATGTAATGTGTGCCGCGCACGCCACAGCTCCGAAAACGGTTCAGCGCTCCCTTGAGCCGGGAACTCGCCCACCGCATGCTGTGGGCCTCGGGTCACGGAATGGCCGATTCCGGTGCGGGTCAGATTACGGGGAACTTCAGAATGAAAAAGCAAATTGCCTTTTTGGGCGCAGCCGCTGCTGCACTGATGACGGCCGGCACGGCCCACGCGGATGGCGGGTATGCCGGTGTTGCCTACTCGGACAACACCACCGCCGGCTTTCACAGCTGGTCGGTGAACGGCGCCTACGCCAGCCAGAACTTCCAAATCGACGGCGGCTATTCGCGAGTTGAAAGCAGCGTCGATGTGTTTGATATCGGCGGGCACCTCTTCAGCCGCAACGATCAGTGGCTGTGGGGCGGGTTCCTGGGCTATGACCACTTCTCGGGAAGCGGCTCGGCGGGAGAGTGGACCGGCGCACTCCAAACGCAATTCTACCTGCCGCGCACAACGTTCAGCGCCGATTTGAGCTACAGCCAAACCACCAGCCTGCCCACCGATATCAAGACGACGCAAATTGACGGTGAGGCGCGTTTCTTCGGCACCGACAACTTCAGCATCCAGGGCAACCTGGGGTACGGGCATGTCGATTCCTCCGGGATTGGCAGCGGCAATTACTGGACCTCCGGCGTTGGCGCCGAGTACCAATTCGATGCCGCGCCCATCAGCCTCTACGGCGGATGGCAGGGATACAACGTCAGCGGCGGCACCGACGCCAATGCGTGGACGATTGGCGTCCGCTATAATTGGGGCGGCACGCTGCTTCAGCGCAATCGCTCGGGCGCGGGCCTCAACTCGCCGCACGGCTTCCTGTCGGCGATCTTCTAGTCGCCGAACGTCCATCGATCGGCATTGCCACATGCGCAGAGCCCCGCCGAAAGGCGGGGCTCTTTGTCGTGAGCATGAAAAGACATGAAAAGAAAAGCGCGGACCTCGCGCCGGCGACCCTGTTGCGCGCGTGCCACACTGCTGCAGGTCCAGTCGCCCGTTAACTCTTTGGCGCGAGTGCGCGCCGCCTAATCCGAAGCCTCGCTGTGATTCCAACTCCTCGGAGGCTTCCATGAAGAAAGTTGTCTTTGGCGCTCTGGCCATCGCGGCCGCAGCCACACCCGCGGCCTACGCGGAAACGTCGGGCGTCGTCGACGCCGGATACGCAAATTCAGATTACAACACCCACACCAGCTTCAACGGGTATCACCTCGGCGGCGCGTTCCAGACCGACGCATGGAGCGGCTGGTCGATGCAGGTTGATGGCGCAACCATTCTGCAGGATTGGCGCAACTCCCCCAATTGGAGCCATTCCTACGCAGCGGTTCACGCCGACACCAATACAGGCGGCTGGGATTTCGGCGGCTGGGTCGGCTTGCTCAACTATTATGGCGACGGCGGCTGGCAATTCGGCGGCGAAACCCGCACGTCCTTCGACAATATCTCGCTGCAGGGCTCGGTCGGCTACGCCAATTTCAACTCCTATAACGACTTCAGCGCGTGGGACCTGAATGTCTCCGGCGCGTATTTCATCAACCCCAATTTCGCCATCACCGCCAATGCCAGCGGAACGTGGTTCAATCAAAGTTCATCGTCGGACTACACGGCGACCGAATACGGCGTCGGCGCCACCTATGGCTGCGGCAACGGTTTCGAATTCTATGGCGGCTATCTCCGTTCTCAGTTCGACCGCCACTCCGGCAGCGGCTACGACATCAATA
>JAFEDV010000437.1 GCA_018241475.1 Pseudomonadota bacterium
CGAACACGCTCTCATTCGCAACATAGACCGCCGGCGCCGCTTCGAGCGCCGATCCGATCAGCTTGTCGCGCCGTGCCACCTCGAGCGCGCCGGTGACGACGGCGCGGACCTCGCGCAGGCGCGCCATTTCCTCGCCGGCGAAATCGTCTTCCCAGGCCGGCGGCGTTTCCGGGAACTGGCGCAGGTGGACGGACGTGTCGTTCGGAAAGCGTGTCAGCCACGCCTCTTCCATCGTGAAGGGCAGGATCGGCGCAAGCCAAGCCGTCAGCCGCGAGAACGTCTCATCCAAGGCCGTTCGGCACGCGCGCCGCCGCAAACTCGACGGCGCATCGCAATAGAGCGCGTCCTTACGCACATCGACGTAGAACGCCGAAAGATCGACGTTGCAGAATTCGACGATCGCAGAGAGCGCAACGCGGAACTGGTAGGTGGCGTAAGCTTCGCGAACGACAGCGTCGAGCTGCCACAAACGATGCAACAGCCAGCGTTCGAGGAGCGGCATCTCATCGACCCCCTCGCCCCCTTGCGGGGCGAGGGTCGGGGAGCGGGAGGCGCTCAAACGCTCAGGCGCCTGCGCGTCGGCGCGCCCCCCCTCTGCCCGCTTGGCGGGCACCTCCCCCACGAGGGGGGAGGCGAAGAAATCGAGCCGCTCTTCTTCCGTGAAATCCTTCAGCGCGCCGAGGCAATAGCGGATGGTATTGCGGAGCTTGCGGTACATCTCCGTCGATTGCGCCAAGATTGTCGGGCCCAGGCGCAATTCGTCACGATAATCCGCCGACGCGATCAGCAAGCGGAACGGCTCGATGCCGTATTGTTTCTCCACCTCCTGCGGTTCGACGCCATTGCCGAGCGATTTCGACATCTTCCGCCCGTCTTCGGCGACGGTGAAGCCGTAGGTGATGACTTCGTCGTACGGCGCGCGCCCCCGCGTGACGCAGCTCTCCAGCAGTGAGGAATGAAACCAGCCGCGATGCTGATCCGAGCCCTCGAGATAAAGCACTGATTGCGGATTGAGGAACGAAGGCCGCGTCGGCGTACCGCGTTCCCCCAGCACGAACGCATGGGTGGAGCCTGAGTCAAACCAGACATCCAAAATGTCTTCGACCTTCTCGTAATCCTCGGCCTTATATTTCGCGCCCAGAAGATCCTGCGCCGGAGTCGACCACCAAACATCAGCGCCGCCCTGCTTCATC
>JAFEDV010000438.1 GCA_018241475.1 Pseudomonadota bacterium
ATTGTATTACGACAAGGAACGTCTGCTGGCGAACGGCGACCGCTGGGAACGCGAGCTTGCGAAGAATCTAGAGTTGGACGCGCCCTATCGCTGAAGGCGCCGGGGCTTGGAGAGAGATCGGATGTTGGCGGCAATCGCCTTCTATGTGCTGGCGGCGGTGGCTATCGTTTCGGCCTTCGCCGTGATCGCCGTGCGCAATCCGGTGCACTCGGTGCTGTTCCTCATCCTGACGTTCTTCTCCGCGGCGGGGCTGTTCGTGCTGCTCGGGGCCGAATTCCTGGCGATGTTGCTGGTGGTGGTTTACGTTGGCGCCGTCGCGGTGCTGTTTCTGTTCGTGGTGATGATGCTCGACGTCGACTTTGTCGAGTTGAAGCAGGGTTTCCTCGAATACCTGCCGGCGGGCGCGGTCGTGGCGATTGCGCTGCTCGGGGAATTGGGCCTCGTCGCCAGCGCTTCGATGGGCGCCAACGGCGCGCCGATCGCGCTGGCGCCCAACGCGCCGGCGGAAATCACCAACGCCGAGGCCATCGGCCGGGTGCTCTACACCGACTACCTGTTGCTGTTCCAAATGTCCGGCCTGGTGCTGTTGGTCGCCATGATCGGCGCCATCGTGCTGACGCTCCGCCATCGGCCGGGCGTGAAGAGGCAGAATATCGCCGCGCAGGTAGGGCGCCGCCGCTCGGAGGGCGTTGAGCTCAAGGACATCCGTCCAGGCCAAGGGTTGGGCTGATGGAAATCGGGCTTCCGCACTATCTGTTCGTAGCCGCCGCGCTGTTCACGATTGGTGTCTTCGGCATCTTCGTGAATCGCAAGAACGTCATCATCATTTTGATGTCGATCGAACTCGTGCTGCTTTCGGTCAACATCAACCTGGTGGCGTTCTCGGCCTATCTGCGGAACCTTGAGGGTCAGATCTTCGCGATGATCGTGCTCACAGTGGCGGCGGCGGAAGCCGCGGTGGGCCTGGCGATTCTCGTGACCTACTTCCGCAACCGGGGCGATATAGCGGTCGAAGACATCAATCAGATGCGGG
>JAFEDV010000439.1 GCA_018241475.1 Pseudomonadota bacterium
CCATGTCTGTTTATTGCGCCCTTCGCCACACCGGAAACACAGCGTTCTGCGTTGATCCCATCGCTTCAATCAGTTTCGCATGGTCAAATCCTGGCAATGACGTGAAGTAACTAAGCATTGCGTCCTCCCCAGTTGCGCCTTGCGGGTACGCCATTGCCATTTGATCATTAGGACCGAATAGGAGCCACCATACATCGGCGCCCCAAGGCCCGGTGTCGTTGGTTTCGACGATAATGCTAGCCAGCTCGTCCTTGGAAATTTCCTTAACGTCGCCGTGGTCGTCAGTCACACGCAAGACGTCTGTGCATTCTAAACGCCATTTGCTCTCCGGCATCAAACGCACGGGCTTCTGCGAAGTCTTTCGAAACCACCTAAACATTGCGTTCCGCTACCTCGCCGTCACTGGAAAATCGAAATACGTCCGCGAGTGCGGCTCGCGCGCCAGGGTGAAGTGCCACCATTCTTGTTCGAGTGGGTTGAAGCCGTGCGAGCGCATGACGCTTTGTAGCATCAGGCGATTGGCGCGCTGCGCTGAATTGACGGCGTTGCTGGTAGGCCAGGAGCGCGGATCGAAGAGATCGAAAGGCGAACCCATGTCGAGTTCGGCGCCGGTGGCGCGATCGATCACGGTGAGATCGACAGTTGAGCCGCGCGAATGGCCGGAGCGCTCGGCGATGTAGCCGAGTTGGAAGAGCTGGGACTTATCGACGGTTGGATAGAATTCGGCGCGGTGCGCGGTGTCGCTGAGATCGCGGGCCCAGGCGGCGAAATCGGCGACGGCGCGCGTAGGGCGGTAGTAATCATAGACTTTGAGGCCGAGGCCGAAGCGCGCGAGCTCGGCTTGCACGTCGGCGAGCGCGATGGCGGCAGGGCGCGTGAGCCAGCAGACCAGCGCCTCGTAGCCGTGGATCGGGCGGCCGACGAAATTGTGTGCGCCGGCGTAGCGCATCTCGACGACGAGGCCGGGGACGAAGGTGGTGACGTCGACAAAATCGCGGGGGCGCGTTTGGGCCGACGCGATAGATGCGGAAAGCGCGAACGCCAGCGCAAAGATGATGCTTCGCATTCAACCCTCGTAGAGCGCGAGGCCGGTGCGGAATAGGGCGCGGATGGACCGCCGGCGTCCTCGCCGGCGGCGTTTGAGCAACCCAACCAAACCGCCGGCGGGGACGCCGGCGGTCCAGGATAAGGCCAGTGAAGTCCGGAAACGGCCAGCGTGAGGGTCCGATTCCGGCATTATTCGCGCACTGATTTTCACGGAGTGAGAGATGACTTTGACGACCGATGCGCGCGGCGCGGCCGTGGCGCTGACCACGCTGCTCGCAGCTGGCTCGGCCACTGCTTCGCCGGAGGCGGATCGCGCCAATGTGGCAGCGCTCGACACGGCGTATCAGGCGGCGGTGGAGCGCAACGATGCGAACGCGATGGGCGCGATTTTGCATGAAGACATGATTCTCGTGATCGGCGCCGGCACAGTGTACACGCGTCAGCAGCTGCTAGACTCCGCGCAAAATCAAGACGCCATCTACGAGCATCAAGTCGAAGATGCGGGAACGCAATCGGTGCGCCTCTACGGCGCCGATACGGCTATTGTGACGGCGCGGCTTTGGCTGAAGGGACATTATCGCGAGAGCGGCCAGAGGTTCGATCGCACGCTTTGGTTCAGCGACACTTATGTGCGCACGCCGCAGGGCTGGCGTTACGCGTTTGGGCAAAGCTCGATCGCTTTGACCGATCCGCCGGTGCGCTAGTCGTCGAGCAAGAGCGGGCTGGAAGCCCGCGCTCCTTTAATCGATGCCTTTCACAAACAAGATGACAGCGTCGGTGCTGGCGTCGCGATCCTTGCTGATCTCGATGTATTCGGGTGAAGCGCCCCAGGCGCGGAAAGCGGCTTCGTCGGCGAAGGAAAGCACAACGACTTTGTCCATCTGCGCGTCGCCCTTGAGCACGCGCGGGCTGTCGTCGGCGGCGAGCAGGCGGCCCTTGTGCTTCTTCAAGACGTCCATGAAGCGCTCAAGATAGCGATTGTAGCGCGGGCGGTCGTGAATGCGCAGCTGCGCGATGGCGTAGACAGTCATGGGGCGATGTCGCGCCGGGCGCCGCGCCGCGTCAACCCTTGACGCAGGGGCGAAGGTCGTGCGTTTGGGCGCCGGAGACCGTCCCCATGGAATTGCTCGCTTCGCCCGCCTTCTGGGTGAGCCTGACAACGCTCACCTTCCTCGAGATCGTGCTGGGCATCGACAATCTGCTGTTCGTCTCGATCGCGGTCGGCAAGCTTCAGGGCAGGCAGCAGACGAATGCGCGGCGGTTCGGCGTCTGGGCGGCGATGGTGCTGCGCATCCTGATGTTGATGGGAATCTTCTGGATCATTCGGCTCGAGGCCACGCCGCTGTTCGACATGCCGGCGCAATGGCCGGCGATGCTGGGCATGCACGACCGCAACGAGGTGCGGGAGTTCATCGCCTTCACGGTGAAGGACCTGATCCTGCTGGCGGGCGGGATTTTCCTGCTTTGGAAGGGAACGCAGGAGATTCACACCGCCGTCTATGGCGTCGAGCAGGAGCAGAAGGAGGCGAGGAGCGACTACGCCTCGGTGCTGGTGCAGCTGGTGGTCATCAACATCGTGTTCTCGCTCGACAGCGTGATCACGGCGGTCGGCATGACCGACTTGCTGGCGGTGATGATCGCGGCGGTGGTGCTGTCGACGTTCGTGATGGCGTTCGCGGCCGAACCGCTGGGCAACTTCATCGAGCAGCATCCGACCGTGAAAATGCTGGCGCTGGCGTTCATCCTGCTGGTGGGGGTGGCGCTGGTGGCTGACGGCCTGGGCTTCCATATCCCGCGCGGCTACCTCTACTTCGCCATTGCATTCTCGCTGGCGGTGGAGCTGTTGAACATTCGCTCGCGCGCCAAGACCGTGGTGGCGAGAAGAACCGATGCTTGATGTGCGCGAGGTGCGGCGAGTCCATCGCGATGGGCCGCGGAGTTGATGGCGGACCGCTTCAAGGGTTAGATGCCGCGATGGCCTACGAACTCGCCCCGATATACCTGCAATTGCGCGACGAGGCCTTCCATTGGAACTCGCAGGCGCCGGAAGGGGCGCTGCGCGGCGTCATCATGGAGACCGGCTACGATCACGGCATCGTTACGCTCGCCGCCATGAGCGACAGTTCCATCAGTGTCTATTTCAGCCACGGCGCCGGCATGATCGGCGCCGGCAGTCACGACCGTCCCGCCGCGGCGGCGCGCAATCTTGCCGTCGGCGTGGCGCGCAACATCGAGCACTTCAAGAAGATATCGGACACAAACGTTCCGAAGCCCGGGGAAGTGAAGTTCTTTGTGCTGATCGATCGCGACATCCTGGGAGCGTCGGCGAAAGAGGACGACCTCGGCCAGAACAGGCACAAATTGTCGCCGGTGTTCCATGCGGCGCACGCGGTGCTGGCCGAAGTGCGCCAGCTGCAGGAGCAGGCGCAGATGCAGCAACGCGACGCCCAGCAGAAGCCGCCGGGCGGTGACGGTTAGCGGTCGTTAGCCCTGATATCGAGCAGCGCGGTCCACATCTCGTCGGAGAAATGAATGAGCGCCACGCCTGCGCTGAATTGAACCTTGGCGGCGCTGACCTGCACAAGTTGTTCGCCCACATCGTCGCTCGTAGCGCCAGAGACCGCTCCGAGGAGCCGGACGCTGGCTCGCTCGAAGCGGTCCAAGGCGCTGGTGAGGGCCTCGGCGGCGTGGGGGATCGCCGTCATGCAAAGCACTATGCCCGGTTGCGTTTAAGGCTTTGTTCAGAAACGCGGTGAACCGCGCGGCAACTATGACTTTCGGGCTAATCCGCGAAGATGTTGCGATTCCTGGTCTCCGGCAGGAAGAGGAGCGACACCACGGCAGAGATCGCCGTTGCGACCACCGGATACCAAAGGCCCGCATAGATGGAGCCGGTGGCGGTGTTGATGGCGAACACGATGGCCGGCAGCAGGCCGCCGAACCAGCCGACCCCGATGTGGTAGGGCACCGAAAGCGCGGTGTAGCGGATGCGGGTGGGGAAGAGTTCAACGAGTGCAGCCGCCTGCGGACCGTAGAGAGCGGTGGCGGCGACGACGAACAGCGCCAGCATGAAGAAGACGCCGATCTTCTCGCCGAACACGCGCACGATCTCCGACCAACTCCAACCTTGCATGGCGCCGGGTGCGTGCGCGGGATAGCCGGCGGCGTCGAGGATGGGGCGCAAGCGCGCTTCAAAAGCGGTGCGCGTGGCCTTGATCTGCGTGTTGGTTTGGCCGCGGGCGCTGACGCTTTCAAGTTCGCGGTCGCCGACGCGGATGCGCGCTAGCGAGCCGGGCGGGCCTGCTTCGGTACGATAAGCGACGCCGGCGCTGGTGAGAGAGCCTTTGGCGATGTCGCAGGAACTGGAGAATTGCCGGGCGCCGCCGGTGAGGTCGAGTTGGAAGGTGCAGTCCGCCGGGTCGGCGATCACGGTGACCGGCACGGTTTCCAGAGCGCGCGCAAGCGGGGGATTGCCCGCGTGCGTAATGTACTGAAAGCCGGGAAAGTAGAGCGCCAGCATCATCACGATGCCGAACAGCATTACGTACTTGCGGCCGACGAAATCGGAGAGCCACGCGAAGAGCACGTAGAGCGGCGCCGAGAGGATGACGCCGGCGATCATGATCACGTTCACGGTCTGCGAATCGATCTTCAGGATCCGCTCGAGATAGAACTGCGTGTAGAAGAAGCCGGTGTACCAGACGACGCCTTGCGCCATGGTGATGGAGAAGAACACCAGGAGCACGATCTTCAGGTTGCGCCATTCAAGGAAGCTTTCGGCGTAGGCGCGCTTGGAGACCTGGCCTTCCTCCTTGAGCTTCTGGAACGCAGGGCTCTCTTCCAATTGCAGCCGGATCCAAACCGAAATCGCCAAGAGCACGACGGAGAGCAGGAAGGGGATGCGCCATCCCCATTGCTTGAACGCGTCCTCGCCGAGCGCGGCGCGGGCGATCAGCACCACCAGCAACGCACCCATCAGCCCGAAGGCGGCTGAGGTCTGTATCCATCCGGTCTCGAGGCCCCGCCGTCGCGGGTTGGCATGCTCGGCCACATAGATGGCTGCGCCGCCATATTCCCCGCCAAGGGCAAAACCCTGAAGTATGCGGCATGTCACCAGCAAGACCGGCGCCCAGATGCCGACGGTTGGAGCGGTGGGGAGAAGCCCGATCGCGAAGGTGGCCAGACCCATGATGCTGATGGTGACGAGGAAGGTCGCTTTGCGGCCGATGGAGTCGCCCATCTTGCCGAAGACGATGGCCCCGAGCGGCCGCATGACGAACCCGACGCCGAAGGTGAGTAGTGTGAAAACAAAGGCTTGTGCGTCGGGCAGCCCAGCAAAGAAGAGCGGCGCAATGACCGAGGCGAGCGCACCGTAGACGAAGAAGTCGTACCACTCGAACACCGTGCCGGCCGCGGACGCCATCACCACCAGCCGCATCTTTTCGGGGCTGGTTTCGCCGCCCGCCACAGCCTCTGTCATGGTGCGTTTCCCCCAGATTCCAGCGGCCGGAATTTCCGGCTCTTTTGTCGCTGATCGGGCGTCCTTCCGGGCGGTTGTCAAGGCCGAATGCGGCATGGTAGTTCGCGCGCGCGTCAGGGTCCCGCGCGGTCGCGTGCGGCCCCTCTGACGTTTGGGTTTTCCCCAACGGGTATTCCCCGAGCGGACGGCAACAGGGCAACGGGCGATTCCAGCCGGGATCGGACGGCAGCCGAATTAGCGAGATCGACGTGGCGGCTGAGTTTGACGGCGAAGCTTCCGAAGCGGCGACGCGGTATGCGCAAGCCGTCTTCGAGTTGGCGCGCGACGCGAGAGCCACCGAAACCGTCGAGCAGGACTTCATCAAGTTCGGGGCGGCCTGGAAGGAATCGAGCGATCTCCGCGAAGCCGCTCGTTCGCCGCTGATCGAGCCCGAGGACAAAGCCCGCGCGCTGACCGCCGTCGCGGACAAGCTCGGTTTGAGCGAGTTGGGGCGCAAGCTGATCGGCGTCGCCGCGCAGAACCGGCGCGCCGCCGAATTGCCGGCGATTGCATCGGCTTACCGCAGCCTAGTGGCGCGCGAACGCGGCGCCCGCCAAGTCGAGATCGTGTCGGCGCGTCCGCTCGCGGACTCCGAGAAGTCCGCCATCATCGAGGCTGTCGGCAAATCGCTCGGCTCGAAGGTGGAGGCCGACACCCGCGTCGACGAGAGCCTGATCGGCGGCTTTGTCGTGCGCGCCGGCTCCAAGCAGTTCGACGCTTCCGTCAAAGCAAAACTCGACGCTCTGCGTCTCGCACTGAAATCCGCCTGAGGGGTAATTGAATGGACGTCCGCGCCGCAGAAATCTCCGCGATCCTCAAAGAGCAGATCAAGGGCTTTGGCGCCGAAGCCAAGGTTTCCGAGATCGGCCGCATTCTGTCGGTCGGCGACGGCATTGCCCGCGTCTACGGACTGGAGAACGTGCAAGCCGGTGAAATGGTCGAGTTTCCAGGCGGCGTCAAAGGCATGGCGCTCAACCTCGAGCGTGACAATGTCGGCGTCGTCATCTTCGGCGAAGACCGCGGCTTGAAGGAAGGCGACACCGTCAAGCGGCTCGGCGAAATCGTCGACGTGCCGGTGGGCAAGGGCCTGCTTGGCCGCGTTGTCGATCCGCTGGGCACCCCGATCGACGGCAAGGGGCCGATCAAGGAAGCCGAACGGCGCACCGTCGACGTGAAGGCGCCGGGCATCATTCCGCGCAAATCCGTGCATGAGCCGATGCAGACCGGCATCAAGGCCATCGACGCGCTCATTCCGATCGGCCGCGGCCAGCGCGAACTCATCATCGGCGATCGCCAGACCGGCAAGACCGCCGTGGCCCTCGACACCATCCTCTATCAGCGCGAGGCGCATGACCGCAACGCTCCGGAGAGTGAGAAGCTCTACTGCATCTACGTCGTCGTCGGCCAAAAACGCTCGACCGTGGCGCAACTCGTCAAGACGCTCGAAGACAAGGGCGCGCTTTCCTACTCGATCATCGTCGCCGCCACCGCTTCCGAACCGGCGCCGCTGCAGTTCCTGGCGCCGTTCTCGGGCTGCGCCATGGGCGAATGGTTCCGCGACAACGGCATGCACGCGCTCATCATCTACGATGATCTGTCGAAGCAGGCGGTGGCCTATCGCCAGATGTCGCTGCTGCTGCGGCGCCCGCCAGGCCGCGAGGCCTATCCCGGCGACGTGTTCTATCTGCACTCCCGGCTCCTGGAGCGCGCCGCGAAACTGAACGAGGACAACAAGGGCGGTTCGCTGACGGCGCTGCCGATCATCGAAACCCAGGCCAACGACGTCGCGGCCTACATCCCCACCAACGTCATCTCCATCACCGATGGCCAGATCTTCCTGGAAACCGATCTCTTCTTCCAAGGCATCCGGCCGGCGCTCAATGTCGGGATCTCGGTCAGCCGCGTCGGCGGCAACGCTCAGATCAAGGCGATGAAGCAGGTCGCCGGTCCGCTGAAGGGCGAACTGGCGCAATACCGCGAAATGGCCGCGTTTGCGAAATTCGGCTCCGACCTCGACGCCACTACGCAGCGTCTGCTGAACCGCGGCGCGCGTCTCACGGAGCTTTTGAAGCAGCCGCAATTTTCGCCGACGCCGGTCGAAGAGCAGGTTGTGCTGATCTATGCGGGCACACGCGGCTACCTCGACAAGATCGATGTCGGCGCTGTCGGCCGCTTTGAAGATGAGCTGCGCGCCTGGCTGCGGTCGAAGAGAAGCGATCTGCTGAAAGCGATCGTGGCGAAGAAGGACATTTCGAAGGACGGCATCGAAGACAAGATCAAAGCCGCGCTCGACGAATTTTCCGCGACGTTTGCTTGATCTCAGCCGCTGCTCTCCTGGCCTGGTCGGCGATGGCGCTGGCCGTGATGCTCTCGCCCGGACCGGACACGCTCCTGGTCGCAAGCCACGGTGCGCGCGGCGGGCTGCGCGCCGGGCTGGCGGCGGTATCTGGGATAGTGGCGGGCGGCGTCTACTACGCGGTGCTGATCGGCTTCGGCGCGCTCAAACTGCTGGTGGCTGCGCCGGCGCTGTTCTTCGCGGTGAAGATCGCAGGCGCGCTTTACTTGGCGTGGCTGGGTGCGGGCATGATTTGGAGAGCTGTGCGTGGAGAACCCTCTCCCCCCTTGCGGGGGAGAGGGCAGGGTGAGGGGGGGCGTGCAAACGCGCAGGCGCCTGATCGTATGAACGCCCCCCGCCCCCCGGCCCCCGCCCCGCAAGGGGGCGGGGGAGAAGTTGCCGCCTTCCGCCAAGGCTTCCTCACCAACGCGCTCAATCCGAAGGTCGCGATCTTCTATCTGGCGGCGCTGCCGCAATTTGCATCGGGGCCGAGCGCGCCGGCGGTGGGCGTTCTGCTGATCGCCATTCATTACGCAATGGGTGCGGTGTGGCTGTCGTGCGTGGCGTTCGCCGCCTCGCGCGCCCGGCGCCTCGCTTTGCAGAGCGCGTTTGTGCGTTGGCTCGAAGGCGCCGTCGGCGTCTTCTTCGTGGGCGTGGCCGGCAGGCTGGCGCTTTCGCAACGGTAGGATTGGCGCATGCCGAGCTTGAAGGAATTCCGCAACCGCATCGCCAGCGTGAAGTCCACGCAGAAGATCACCAAGGCGCTGCAGATGGTGGCCGCCTCGAAGCTGAAGCGCGCGCAGGCGGCGGCGGAGGCGGCGCGGCCGTATTCGCAGCGCTTGGCGCGCGTGATCGCCAATCTGGCGGCGGCGGTGTCGGGTGATAACGCGCCGTTGCTGTTGCGCGGAACCGGCAGGAGCGATGTGCATCTGGTCGTGGTGATGACGTCCGAGCGAGGACTTTGCGGCGGCTTCAACACCCAGATCGTGCGTCTCGCGCGCGAGAAGATTCAGGAGCTCATCGCGGCCGGCAAGACCGTTAAGATTGTCGCCGTCGGCAAGAAGGGACGCGATCAGCTGAAGCGCCAGTACGGCGCCATGATCGTCAAATACGTCGATCTTTCTGGCTTCCGCGCTGTCAATGCCGAGGCGGCCGCGATCGTGGGCGAGCTGGTGAAGGATCTTTTCGCCGCCGATGCCTTCGATGTGGCGACGCTGTACTTCTCCCGCTTCAAGTCGGTGATCAACCAGACGCCGACGGCAGTGCAGCTGATTCCGGCAGTGGCGCCGGAAGGCGTGGCGCCGCCGGACCTCAAGGGCGCTGTTTACGAGTACGAGCCGAACGAGACGGAAATCCTGGAGGCGCTGCTGCCGCGCTACATCACCGGTCAGATTCTACAGGGACTGCTTGAAAACCAGGCCGGCTTCTACGGCGCGCAGATGACGGCAACCGACAACGCCACCCGCAACGCCGGCGATCTGATCCGCAAGCTGACATTGCGCTACAATCGTCAGCGCCAGGCGAATATCACCAAGGAGCTGATCGAAATCATCTCCGGCGCGGAGGCGCTGTAATGAAGAAGCTCGGGCGCATCGCCTTGATCGTTGCGCCGTTCCTGGCGGTGGCCGCCGGATTGATTGTTGGACGTTTGATGCACTAGCCGCTTGCGCGGCGCGAAGGATACGGGACGAGGAAGCAAGATGACGAAACCCATGAAGGGCCGCGTGGCGCAGGTGATCGGCGCTGTGGTCGATGTCGAGTTCGACGGCCACCTGCCGGACATCTACAATGCGCTCGAGACCACCAACAAAGGCAGCCGCCTGGTGCTGGAAGTGGCGACGCACCTGGGCGAATCGACCGTGCGTGCTATCGCGATGGATTCCACCGACGGTCTCGTCCGCGGGCAGCCGGTGGAAGACACCGGCAGTCCGATCACGGTGCCGGTCGGCGAAGAAACCCTCGGGCGCATCCTGAACGTCATCGGCGAACCGGTGGACGAAGCCGGGCCGGTGAAGGCGCCGACCAGGCGCGCTATCCACCAATTGGCGCCGGCCTTCGTCGATCAGAAGCCGGTTCCGGAAATCCTCGTAACGGGCATCAAGGTCGTCGATCTGCTCTGCCCGTACGCGAAAGGCGGCAAGATCGGTCTGTTCGGCGGCGCGGGCGTCGGCAAGACGGTGCTGATCCAAGAGCTGATCAACAACATCGCCAAGGCCTATGGCGGCTATTCGGTATTCGCCGGCGTCGGCGAACGCACCCGCGAGGGCAACGACCTCTATCACGAGATGATCGATTCGAATGTCAACGTGAAGGGAGGCGGGCAGGGGTCGCGTTGCGCGCTGGTGTTCGGGCAAATGAACGAGCCGCCGGGCGCGCGCGCCCGCGTGGCTCTGACCGGTCTCACTATCGCCGAGCATTTCCGCGATCAGGGCAAGGACATCCTGTTCTTCGTCGACAACGTGTTTCGTTTCACCCAAGCCGGCTCGGAAGTGTCGGCGCTGCTGGGCCGGATACCTTCGGCGGTCGGCTATCAGCCGACGCTGGCGACCGAAATGGGCGCCATGCAGGAGCGCATCACCTCGACGACGAAGGGCTCGATCACATCGGTGCAGGCCATCTACGTGCCGGCCGACGACCTGACCGACCCGGCTCCGGCCACGTCGTTCGCCCACTTGGACGCCACCACCGTTCTCTCGCGTGATATCGCCGCGAAGGGCATCTATCCGGCGGTCGACCCGCTCGATTCCACATCGCGGATTCTGGATCCGAACGTCGTCGGCAAGGATCACTATGAAACCGCGCGCAAGGTTCAGGAGACATTGCAGCGCTACAAGGCGTTGCAGGATATCATCGCGATCCTCGGCATGGACGAATTGTCGGAAGACGACAAACTGGTTGTCGCGCGCGCCCGCAAGATCGAGCGCTTCCTGAGCCAGCCGTTCCACGTCGCCGAAGCCTTCACCGGCCAGAAGGGCGTGCTCTGCGATCTCAAGGACACCATCCGCGGCTTCAAGGGCCTCGTGGATGGGGAATACGATCACCTTCCCGAAGCTGCCTTCTATATGGTCGGCGCTATTGAAGACGCGATCGCCAAGGCCCAGCGTCTGGCGGCGGAGGCAGCGTGATGGCGAAACCCAGCGAAGTCGTGGCGCAGCTCGTCGTCGAAGCTGCCATCGCCGGCATCGCTGGGACGGTGCGTGGAAAGTTTCCGATCGCGCCGGTGATCCTCAACGCGCAGCAGTGTGGCGAACTGGGGCTGCCGCCCGGCAGCAACACCATGTTCTACCCGCTCGACAAGTCCGGCGTGTTCTACGATGTGGACGAAGCGCGCTCGACCATCTGGTACACGGGCGCCGATGCGCCGAAGGCGCTGACCACCGTTGAGAACGCCGTGAGGCGCGCCTATCCAAATGCCAAGCAGGCCAAGGATGAAGACGATCCGCGCGAGGCGGACATGCGGGTCCGGACTTATGACGTGAAGTTGCCGCAAGGCCGGCTGGCCATCGTGCAGCTGAGCTATCCCACGCAGCAATCGCGCGCGCCAAAATTCGTGGCGCAAGTGACGGGCATGGTGATCAAGCAATAGACGGTGTGAGCGAATGGCAAGCCAAATGAGTCACAGTGAGCTGGCGGCCAAGCTTGTCGTCGACGGCTGTTTGGCGATCGCGGCGGGGACCGTGCAGGGGAGACTTCCGATCGAGGGGATGGCGGTCACCGAACTCGAGCGCGCGGAACTCGGCCTGCCGCAGGGCGGCAAGACCGTATTCTATCCGCTGCGCGAGAGCGGGGTGTTTCTCGACCTGAGCGGCGCCGGCGCGTCGGTGTTCTTCGCCGACCACGATTTCGATCGGGCCTTGCCGGCTCTCGATTCTGCCTTGAAGCGCGCGTATCCGAGCGCCAAGCAGTCCAAGGACAGTCCCCACCCGCGCAAGAAGAACCATCGCTTCCGCACCTACGAAGTCGATTTCGGCAACGGTAAGCTGGCCTTGATTGAAGTCGACGCGCCGGAAGCCGCAGCCCGCAGGCGCAAATTTGTGGCCCGCGTTGTTCCGATGATGCGCAAGAACTGAGAGTATCATGGCCGATAAACTGAGGTTCGCATTGGTCTCGCCCGAACGCGAGCTGTTTCACGGCGAAGTGGATCACGTCGTCGTGCCGGGCTCGGAGGGCGAATTCGGGGTGTCGCCGGAGCATGCGCCGGTGATGAGCGTGGTGAAGGCAGGCGCGCTGCGCGTGTTCACCGACGGGTCAGAGCGGCGCATCTTCGTCAACGGCGGCTTTGCAGACGTGACGCCGGAGGGGCTCACCGTGCTTGCGGAAGACGCCGTCGAACTCGCCGACATCGACGCCGCCCAACTCGACCAGCAGATCAAGAACGCGCAGGAAGATGTGCGCGACGCCAGCGGCGAAGCCGCCCGCGCAAGCGCGCAATTTGTGCTGGAGCGTCTTGAGGGCATTCGCGCCGCGATGGCGCGGTAGCGCGATGCGCTGCTAACCGCATGCTGGGCATCGTCGCTGTCGCCGTCCTGAGCGGCGCGATGCTCGCGGCGGCGGCGCACCTTCTCAGAGCCAGGTGGAAGACCCTGGCCGATTGGCTGCGCTGGCCGTGCGCGGCGGCGCTCGGCGCCGTGTCGCTGACGTGGCTTCTCTGCGCGTACGCGTTTCTCATCGAGCCGGAAATGCTGGTCGTGCGGCGGGTGGAGATCGTCAGCGCCGACTGGCGCGGCGCGCCGCTCACCATTGCCGCGATCAGCGACACCCATGTCGGCGATCCGCATGTGGACGCGGCGCGTATGGCGCGCGTCGTTCGGCGGATCAATTCACTTCATGCCGATCTCGTCGTGCTGCTCGGCGACTACGTCGCGCGGCATGCGCCCGCGGCAGCGCGCTCGCCGGCGGAGAACCAGGACATTCTCGGCGCCATCGCCACGGCGGCGGCTGTGAATGCGCGCTACGGCGTGGTGGCCGTGATCGGCAACGACGACAGCTGGTACGGGCGCGAGATCGTCACCACCGCGCTGCAGAACGCCGGCGTTGCGGCGCTCTGGAATCGAAACATCACCATCCGTCGCGCCGGCGGCGAAATTGTCGTCGCTGGGCTGGCCGATGCGTGGACGGGTTACCCCAATTTCGCCGACGCGCTCGATGGCGCGCCCGCCGGCGCCGACACGATCGTGCTCAGCCACAACCCCGATCCTTTCGCGCACATTCCGGCAGGCCCCGCACTCATGCTGGCGGGGCATACGCATTGCGGCCAGGTGACGATCCCGTTCGTCGGTCGCCCATACCTGCCGATCCATCACAGGGAGTTCGCCTGCGGGCGCTTCGATCGGGGCGGTCAGACGCTTTATGTCACAGCTGGCATCGGGACGAGCATCGTTCCAGCGCGTTTTCTCAATCCGCCGGAAATTGCGTTGATTACCATTCGCAGCGGGTCGCAAGGCTTCGCGCCAGCGCCGGCCTAAGGTCGCGCGTCGCCCCAACCGAACAGCGAAAGCTGCCACGGCTTGCGCCGCGTTGGTGCGATGTGGCGCGCCTCCAGCCATCGCAGGACGAATCTCGACACCGCGTCCGCTTCGGGTTCGCCGATGAGCCAATGGCTCATTTCAGGAAATTCGTGGAAGTGAGCCTGGCCTTCGGGGAAACGGGCAATCACACGGCGCACCGTGCTCGCAGGATTGACGCGGTCGCGCCCGCCGGCGAGGCCGAGCACCGGCGCGCCGATAGCGTACACCGGCGCCTGCGCGGCCATCGAGGCGTCGAGCCACCATTGCAGCGTTTCGCGGATAGCGCGGCCGCTTTCGGGAACGAAGTTTGCAAAAGCGCGACGCGCATCGTCCTGTGAGAGACGGTCGAGCGTAGTGGCGCGCGCGACGCGATAGTCCGGCGGCACCGGTCTGCGCCAATAGTCGCCGAGCAGCGAAAGCCCGAACTGATTGCTGTGTTCGTCGAGCGTCGTCGGCGGCACACCCCAGGGCGCGGACGGCGCAAGCAAGACAAGGCCCGCGACTTCGGTCTGAATCGCCGCAAGCTGCACGACCAAGCCGCCAAGCGAATGGCCGATCAGCACCGGCGGCGCGCGCAGCGTGTTCACCAACGAAACGACCGCTTGTGCGTAGTCCTTCAATCCCGTTTGCGCGAGAGCTTCGAGGTCGGCGCCGCGTTCATGATGGGGCAGGTCCGGCGCATGGGTCTGGAATCCCGCCGCTTCGAATGACGCGCGGAACGAGTCGAACGCCCAGCCGCCGCAGAACGCGCCGTGCACGAACACGAGCGGCGTCGCCACACTGTTGCGTTTCATCAGAACGGGGCTCGTGCGGCGCCCTTCGGGCTGACAGACATCACTTCGATTCCCCCACGCTGTATCTTCTGAACCGCCGCGCAATTTCCTCGTAGGTGGCGCGTTTGAACGGAATCACAAGGTTCGGCGCAGATTCGAGCGCCGCCCAACGCCAATCGCTGAATTCCGGAGAATGTGCGTCGAGTCTAACATCGGCGTCACGTCCCTTGAAGCGGAACGCGAACCACTTCTGGCGCTGCCCCAAATAACGGCCGCGCTGCTTCAGCTTCTTACGCAGGTCTGTGGGAAATTCGTAATACAGCCAGTCTTCGGTCTCTTCGAGCAGGTCAACATGCGTCGGCAATACGCCGACCTCTTCTTCGAGTTCGCGATAGGCGGCGTCCCGGGGCTTTTCGCCACGGTCCACGCCGCCCTGCGGCATCTGCCACTGATAAGGTCCCTCGGTGGCCACGCGCTTGCCGAGCAGCACCAACCCGTCGCGGTGGAACAGCGCGAGGCCAACGTTGGGGCGGAAGAGCTTCGGGTCTTTCGTTTCTGTCATCTGCGGCCGGCGCGTGCGGCAAGCACGGCCGAGACCGGCGCGAGTTGATAACCGCGTGACCCAACGTCAGCGGCCCAGTGGCCGACTTGCTGCATGGTGACGGGATACGCGAAACCGGCGCCGATGGCGCTCTGATTCTGCAGCGCCAAGGCTTCGAGATTGAGCAACTGATCATCAATGGCGTCCGCCTCGCGGCGCGCATCGATGATGCGGTCGGCGGCGGTATTGACAAGGCCCGCGCGGCTGGCCTCCATCGAGAGCGCGGTGCGCTGTCCGATGCCGGAAGAAACGAACACGAGGCCCCGCCGCTTCAGCGCCTGCACGACCGGCTGTGACGCCTGGGCGGAGGTGGCGAAACGGGCGCCCTGATAGTTGGTGACCCCGAAGTAGCCGGCGCCCAGCGACAGCAATTGCTCAAGATGGGCGATGTTCTGCTGCGCCGGCGCCGTTGAGAGCAGCGTTTGCGGGCCGGTGTCGTCGGCGGCGGAATCGAAGGGCTCCATCGGCAGCTCGAGCATGACTTCGTGGCCGCGTGCGCGCGCCTGATCGATCCAACTCTGCAGATTGTTCGCGTAAGGCACGAAGGAAAGCGTGATCTCCGGCGGCAGTTCGTTGATTGCTTGCGTGGTGGCGGCGGCGTTGAAGCCGAGGCCGCCGATGATCACCGCCAGCAGCGGCTTGTTGGACTGGGGCGTGAACGGGCGCGCATAGGCCTGCGCCGGCGTCATGCCGTTTTGCGCGATGATCGGCAGGGGACCGTTAGGTCCTTGCTGCGTAAGTCCGGGCAGAGGCGCGCGCGGCAGCGGGCGCGCGGTCGGCGCGCCGGCCGCATCCACTTCCGGTGCGTTGACGACCGATACGCGCAATTGCCCATCCGCGCCGATTTCGCCGACTTGTCCTGACATGGTGGTCGACGGATCGTTCAGCCCGTCCATCGGCGCCAGGTTTGCGCCCTCGGACGCAGCCTGCGAGAAGGTGATGCGCGGCGCCGTGACTGCGGACGCCGATGTCGGCGCCAGCGAAACGACACCGCGCGGGCCGGCGGCGGAAGGATCGCCGAACACCTGGATGGCGACGATCGCAGCGACGACGAGGACACCCCCCGCGCCGAGCGCGGCCAGCCTCTGATTGATCTTGATCTGCGGCAGGCGTCGCTTCGGAAGCCTAGGCGTCGGCATCGCGAACCTTTTTGTGAACCGCGCGCCGCGCATCAAGGCGCATTCTCGCGGACCGAATCATCGCGCGAAAACATCGCTGAATTCGCCGCGCCCGTCACTAGCGCCACGCCTAGCGTGACTGTCGCGGTTAACGAAGTCTTAACGCCGAACCTAGCCGGCGCGCTGCGCCAAACGTTGAGCGACGGTGCCTTGGCGGAGGAAATCCTCGGCGCGCCTCATCTGATAATCGTCGTTCGCGTTCCAGTTGGCCGGCGGCTGATCGGCCGGCACGTGCAGCGCCGAACGATGATTGCCGCCGTTCTCGTTTTGCAGAGCGTTGGGCAGATCGGCTTCGGTGATGCCGAGGCGTTGCAGATGGCTCACGTCGACGCGGCGGGCCGCCACTTCCATGTCGGGGACGATGCCGTCGCCTTGGATCGATCGGCCCGAAGGGGTGTAGTAGCGCGCCGTGGTCAAACGCAGCGCGCCGTCGCGGCCGCCCTGCAGCGGGATCACGGTCTGCACCGAGCCTTTGCCGAACGATGTAGTGCCGACGATGAGCGCGCGATGCCGATCTTGCAGCGCGCCCGCCACGATCTCGGCCGCCGAGGCTGACGCGCCGTTGATCAGCACCACCATCGGCGTGCCGGCGAGATCGTCGCCGCGGCGGGCGTTGTAGCGCTGGATGTCCTCGGGGTGACGGCCGCGGGTGGAAACCACTTCGCCGCCGTCGAGGAAAGCATCGGAAACGTCGATTGCCTGATCGAGCAGGCCGCCCGGATTGTTGCGCAGGTCAAGCACGACGCCGCGCAGATGGCCGCCGGCTTGCGAGCGAATCTGATGGATCGCGTCCTGCAGCAGCGAGTCGGTGCGCTCGTTGAACGTCGAGATGCGGATGACGCCGATGTCGCCGCCTTCCACGCGTCCCGTCACCGAACGTACGTTGATGACCTCGCGCTGCAGTGTTACGTCGCGCGGGTCCTGGCCTTCGCGTGCGACGGTCACGGTGATCGAACTCCCGGGATCGCCGCGCATGCGCTGCACCGCGTCGTTCAGGGTCAAGCCGACAATGCTTTGCCCGTTGATCGCGGTGAGATAGTCGCCCGCTTGAATGCCGGCGCGCGCCGCCGGCGTGTCATCGATGGGGGAGACGACGCGCACGACCCCGTCATCGACCGTCACTTCGATGCCGAGCCCGCCATATTCGCCGCGAGTTTGCACCTGCATGTCGCGGTACTCGTCGGCGTTCATGTAGGAGGAGTGCGGATCGAGCGAGGCGAGCATGCCGTTGATGGCCGCTTCCATCGCCGTCTTCTCGTCGATGGGAGTGACGTAATCCTGCTCGACGCGCGAAAGCACGTCGGCGAACAGCTCCAGCTGGCGATAGACGTCGCCGCGATTCTGTTCCTGGGGCGCCGACCACGCCAGTGCGCCGACCAAGAGAGCCGCACCCGCCACCGGCGCCGCCAACCACGCTACGCGCATATCGTACTCCCCGAACGCTCTTCAGCGTCTTGTTGTACCGCCACCGGAGAAAATCAGCCCGCCCGTACGCCCCGATCAGCTGTCACCTCCCGCGAGGCGAGCCAGCGCCCTGGATCGATTGGACGGCCTTGCCGCCTGACTTCCACATATAATTCCGGCGCTTGCGTGTCGGAACCCGACATTTCACCGACAGGTTGACTCGCGCGCACCGTGTCACCGACCCGGGTGTTGATCGAGTCCATGCCGGTGAGGACCAGCACGTAACCACCGTCAAGGTTGAGGATCAAGACTTGGCCGTAGCTGCGGAACAGTCCGGCGTAGGCGACTTGTCCCGAGGCCGGCGCCACGATCTGCGCGCCGCCCCTTGTGCGCAGTACCACGCCTTGCGACGCCGGTCCGTCGCGGTCGCGTGCGCCAAACGGCCGGACGATGCGGCCGGTGGCGGGCAGTGTCCACGACGCCGGAATGACGGCAGGCTCGGAACGGACGCCGCGCGGGGTCGGACGCTGCACGCGGGCCGCCAATTCGCGCAGTGTCTGCGCTTGCGCCGCCAGCTGGCGAGCGCGCGTTTCGGCGGCGCCGGCTTGCTGCGCGAACGACGCGGCGGCTGACTGCCGGCGCTGCAACAGCGTCGCGAGCTGCGCCCGCTCGGCGTCGATCGCATGCTGTGCATCCGCGAGCGCGACTTGTTCGCGCTCGACCTGGAAGGCGACCGTCTGCGCGTTCTCGAAGGCGCCGACCGAGCGGCTCAGCTCGGCGCTGAATGCGGGCGCGGCGGCGCGGGCGAATATGCCGGCGCGCACGGCGCTGACTTCGATCCGGCGCTGCGAAAAGGCGGCGGCGATGAGGGCGGCTTCAAACGCGTCGCGCGCCCGAAAGCGCTTTTGCGCCTCGCTATTCATCTCGGCGTTGAGCGCAGCAAGGTGTTGTTCGGCGGCGGTGGCCGCAGCTTCGGCGGCGGCTCGCCGCTGGCCCGATTCCGCCAGGCGCGCATTGATCGCGTTGATTTCGGCGCGAGCCGCTTCAGCCTGCGCGCGCAGACGCCGCGCGCGCGCATCTTCGGCGCGGCGGTCGCGCTCGACTTGGGTCAAGCTGGCGTGTCGGGTCTGGGCGGATGCATCGCCCAGAAACGTTGCGAGCGCCCCAGCCGCGCACGCGACGAGGGCGCAGGCGCGTACTGCGCCACGAGCCATGTCTCACCATACCCCCGGGATCGATTAGTCCCGGTGATAGGGATTACCGCTCAAAATGGTCACAGCGCGGTAAATTTGCTCGCAAATCATCACCCGAACCAGGCGATGCGGCCAGGTTTGACGGCCAAAGGCGAGCTTTTCGTCGGCGTTATCCTTAACCGATTGCGAAACGCCATCGGCGCCGCCGATCCAGAAAACCGCGCACGGGAGGCCATCGTCGCGCCAGCGTGCGAGCTTCTCGGCGAACTGGCGCGAAGCCCATTCGGCGCCGCGCTCGTCCAGCAGGATCTTGCGTGCGCCGTCCGGCGTCGCGCGATAAAGCGCGGAGCCCTCTGCGCGCGTGTCGCCGCCCGGTTTGCCTTCGACCTCGATGAGATCGATCGATCTGAAGCCGAGCTGGCGGCCGGCGAGCGCGGCGCGCTGCAGATAGTCCGCCGTGAGCGCAGCTTCGGGACCGTCGCGCAGACGACCTACCGCCGCGATCAGTATCTTCATGCTTAACTCGGGATTGCCGGCGTCGGCCCCGGCGAGCCGGTCCAGATTCTTTCGATGTTGTAGAAGGCGCGGACTTCGGGGCGGAAGAGGTGAACCACCACATCGCCCGCATCCACCAGCACCCAATCGCAGTTGGGCATGCCTTCGACGCCTATTTCCCGCACCCCGGCTTCCTTCAGCTTGCGCGTCACGTGATCCGCCAGCGCGCCGACATGCCGAGCCGAGCGGCCCGACGCGACGACCAGCATATCTGCGAATGAGGATTTGCCGCGGATGTCGATGGCCAGAATGTCTTCGGCTTTATCGTCCTCGAGTGAGGTGAGTACGACGCGTGTTGCGTCATCCGCATCGACGACTCCACGCGCTCGATTGCGCGAGAGTGCTCCGGCTGGCGACGCGGCCGGCGCGCGTTTCATTTCAGGCGACAGGTGCGTTGGTCCTTCTGCTACCTCTGCAATATGGGAAGGCTATCACTTCCGCGCCGGCTTCGCCACTGCCGCCCGCTTTCGCCTTCTAAGCGCCGTGGAGGACTGGGAATGGTGGCGTGCGTTCAGAAATATCCAATCCTTCGGCGCATCTAGCCGTTCACGGGCGCCCGCGCCGGGGCGCGACACAATCACTACGGGCACGGCGGCGGCCACCTCGCGCCAGTTCTTCCAGCGGCGGAAATTGACGAGGTTGTCCGCACCCATGACAAGAAAGAAATGCACGCCGGGATAAAGGCGCTTGAGTTCGCGCAGCGTTTCGTAGGTGAAGCCGCAGCGCAGGCGTCTCTCAATGTCGGTGACGATCATCTTCGAACCGTGCGCCGCCTTCTGCGCGGACTTGAAGCGCTGCTCGAACGGGCTTGACTGCCGCTTCAGCGGATTCTGCGGCGACACCAGCCACCACACGCGGTCGAGCCGCAGGCGCTTCAACGCGGTCTCGGCGACGTGAAGGTGACCCGCATGTGCGGGATCGAAACTGCCGCCGAAAAGGCCGATGCGCATGCCAGGATAAGCGAGCGGCAGGTTATGCATCAGGATTCAGCCGCTGTTGCGCTCATGGCGTCCAATCCCGTTCGGATTGTTGCGGCGCCGGCGCTTCTTCTTCGCCCGCGCGGCGCGCGCGCAGCAATTGCGCGATCTCGGCGCTCAATTCGCGCACGCCGGCGCCGGATACCCCGGACACGAGCCGCACTTCCTTGCCGATGGCGCGCGAGAGCGCGGCGCGCTTGCGCTTCGCTTCGGCGGGTGTCAGCGCGTCGATCTTGTTGAGCGCAACGATCTCCGGTTTCGACGCCAGATCGCCGCCGTAATTCTCAAGCTCATGGCGTACGATGCGATAGGATTCCGTTGCGTTGTCCTGCGTGGCGTCAATCAAGTGGATAAGCGCGACGCAGCGCTCCACGTGACCGAGGAAGCGTGTGCCGAGGCCGGCGCCTTCGGCGGCGCCTTCTATAAGGCCGGGAAGATCCGCCATCACGAACCGCTCATCGCCGACTGTAACGACGCCGAGATGCGGATAGAGCGTCGTGAAGGGATAATCGGCGACCTTCGGCGTCGCGGCGCTCACCGCCCGCAGGAAGGTCGATTTGCCCGCATTGGGCAGTCCGACCAAGCCGGCGTCCGCGATCAGTTTGAGCCGCAGCCATAAAGTGCGCTCTTCGCCTTCTTGGCCCGGATTGGCGTGGCGCGGCGCGCGATTGACGGATGACTTGAAATGTTCGTTGCCGAAGCCGCCATTGCCGCCGCGCGCCAATAGCACGCGCATGCCGGGTTCGTGCAAATCGGCGATGATGGTTTCCTTGTCTTCGTCGAGTACTTGCGTGCCAGTCGGCACTTTCAGCGTGATGCTCTTGCCGTCGGCGCCGTGACGGCT
Source organism: Pseudomonadota bacterium (assembly GCA_018241475.1). GTDB lineage: Bacteria > Pseudomonadota > Alphaproteobacteria > Caulobacterales > Aquidulcibacteraceae > Vitreimonas. The sequence goes on from JAFEDV010000439.1 coordinate 20,934, forward strand.
CTTGCCCATGCCGTGACCGCCGGTGCCGGCATTGAAGTGCTGCTGGTAGCGATAGTCGATGAGCGTGTTGAGCCCATCGGCGCTTTCGATCCAGACATCGCCGCCGCGACCGCCATCGCCGCCGTCGGGGCCGCCATACTCGATGAACTTTTCCCGCCGAAACGACACGCAGCCCGCCCCGCCGTTGCCGGAGCGAATGTAGATCTTGGTCTGGTCCAGGAATTTCATGATTAAGGCAAATAGCGAATAGCGAGTGGCGAATAGGGAATAGCTAGGAGATGAGCCGCCCGTGCGCCATCCCCATTCGCCATTCGCTACTCACCATTCGCTGTTCTCAATTGCTTTCGGTTCTCCAGCGCAGCGAAACGCGCTGGTCGCCGTTGCCGAGGAAGCTGGTGATCAGCACCATGCGAGGGCGGATGGTCCATTCCAGGCGCGTTTGCGCTTGGCCTAGGCTCGTGCGGCCCAGCTCAACGTAAACGCCGCGCGTGAGATAGACGCCGCCGGAGACAAGATAGCCGCCGGTTGGGTCTTGCGTGATGTTGAAGCGGTCGAGGCCGGCGGCGGCGCGCGCGGCATTGACCAGATCGAGCGAGCCGCGACCCGACAGCGAGGCCAGACTCGCTGCGAGTTGCGCGGCCTCGAACGCCGACAGATCCTGAATCGAGTGACCGAATAGGATCTGCGGAAGGATTTCATCCTCCGGCAGCGCCGGATTGCTGGAGAAGGAGATTTCCGGGTTGCGCGCGGTGCCGGTGAGGCGGAGCGTGGCGCTGAGATCGGCCGTGTCGCGTTCTGCGGTGAGTTCGATGCGCGCTTCGCGCGGATCGCCGTCGA
>JAFEDV010000043.1 GCA_018241475.1 Pseudomonadota bacterium
CCGCCACGAGGCCTTGACCCAAGCGTTGCAAGGGGTTCGGGGCGTTCGAGCATCCGGCCGCAAGGGCGGTTCGCAGCACGGTTTACAGCCGGCGTCCCGATTTCGTTCCTCGTAAGTGCAGGCCGGATGAGCGTCAAGGACGACGAACGCCCGCCTGTCCCGCAGCCCTGCGTCAGGAGCGCAGCGCCAGCCTTGCGAGCAGCGCATCTTCATCGATCGCGGCGCGGCTTGCGCCGAACGTCATGCCGTTCGACGTCAGCCGCCGCGTCACGAACGCCCCGCTGACCGCGCCTGGCGCGAATTTCAACAACGCCGCCGCAGCAAGCGCCAAGCCAAGCCGCTCGATGACGAAGCGCGCGTCGTGCTCAGCGACCGGCGCCGAGAGCAGCGCCTCGGCTTCATCATGCATCTGGGCGCCGCGCAGTTCGCCCAGCAGCGCCTCGCGCGCCTCCGGCTCACGTTCAAGCGCACGGATCATGTCGAGGGCGATGACGTTGCCTGAACCTTCCCAGATGGCGTTGAGGGGCGATTGCCGGAAGAGGCGCGGCATCGCGTTCTCCTCGACGTAGCCGGCGCCCCCGAGACACTCCATCGCTTCGGCGACAACTGTCGGCGCGCGCTTGGTCACCATGTATTTCGCCAGCGGCAGGCCGATCCGCGCCAGGGCGGCCTCATGCGCATCGGTTCGCCGATCAAGCGCCATGGCCAGCCGGAACGCGAGCGCCACCGCAGCCTCCGCGTCGAGGCCGAGGTCAGCCAGCACCGCCCGCATCAGCGGCTGATCGATCAGCTTCTTCTGGAATGCGGTTCGACCGGCAGCGTGCCACGCCGCGAGCGCGCAGGCGTGCCGCATCTGCGTGGCCGAGCCGATGATGCAATCGAACCGCGTCAGCGCCACCATTTCGATGATGGTGCGCACGCCGCGGCCCGGCTCGCCGACGCGCTGCGCCCAGGCTTGACGATACTCGATTTCCGAAGATGCGTTCGAGCGATCGCCCAGCTTGTCTTTCAGGCGCTGGATCTCGATGGCGTTGCGTTGACCGTCCGGCAGCCAGCGGGGCGCCAGAAAGCAGGTGAGGCCGGCATCCTCGTAGGCGAGGGTAAGGAATGCATCCGACATCGGCGCCGAGCAAAACCACTTGTGTCCGGTCAGGAGATAGGCGCCATCGCCTTGGCGCTCCGCGCGAGTGGTGTTGGCGCGGACATCGGAGCCGCCCTGCTTTTCCGTCATCGCCATGCCGATGGTTGCAGCGCGTTTTTCCGTGGCGGGGATGAATCTGGGATCGTACGCCTCGGTTCGCGCCAGCGGCTCCCAGTTCCTGGCCACGCCGGGCTCTTGCCGCAGCACCGGCACGGCCGCGTAGGTCATCGACATCGGACAGCAGACGCCGTAGTCGGCCTGACCCATCAGGAACAACAGCGCCGCGTGCAAGGCATGGCCCGCCTCGCCGGCGTTCCAGGCTGCGCCCGCAACACCCGCCTCAAGTCCAAGCGCCATCAATTGATGATAGGCGGGATGGAATTCGACTTCGTCGATGCGCTGGCCGTAGCGATCGAAGGGCTGAAAGATCGGCGGAGTCCTATTGGCCTGGACACACCAGGCTTGCGCCTCGGCGCTGCCGACGCGCGCGCCAAACGCCGCCAGCCGGGCGGCATGTGCGTTCGCGCCGGACCACGCGCAGGCGGTCTTCAGGATTTCGTCCGCGGCGTAGAGATTCAAGTCCTCCATCGGCGGCGGCTGATTGGAGACTTCGTGCGTCGCAAGGTGCGTGCGCGGATTGCGGGGGGCCATGTGACAGCCTAGCGCCACAACCCGCGGCGGTCACGCTGGCGTGGCTGCAGGAAGGGCGCACATGCGTCGCTGGTTCGTTCCTGCAGCGGGCGCTTCATTTGGTTCGACGCACGAACTGAGCGCAATCAATGCTTGCGGGCTGGCGCATCGTAGCCTGACTTAGGCCGAGCCGGATGAGGTTCGCATGCGTGAAGCCGAGCAGAGCCAGCGGGATCTTGTGCGCGCCTTCACTGAGGGGCGCGTCACAGGCGCGCCCGCGCCCGTTGAGCGCATCGATACGCACCTCTCGCACGTTTTCCTTTCGGGAGATCGCGCCTTCAAGCTGAAACGCGCTATCCAATTGCCCTTCGTGGATTTTTCCTCCCGCGAGGCGCGGCGGAAAGCCTGCGAGGCCGAACTGGTCAATCAGCCAATGGGCCGTGCGCTCTATCTCGAGGCGCTGCCGATTACTCAGGATTCCGGTGGTTTCCGGCTTGGCGGCGAGGGCAGCGCCGTCGACTGGGTGGTGGCGATGCGCCGCTTCGAGCAAGCCCAGCAGTTCGACCGGCTCGCCGCTCGCGGCGCGCTTACTCGCGCCATGATCGAGGAGGCGGCTGAGGCGATTGCGCGCGCGCACGAACTGGCGCCGGTGTCGGAGCAGGCGGGGCAAGCCGTTCACTACCGGGGCGTCATCGAAGGGCTGCGCAGAACCGAAGAACACGGCGCGCGGCGGATCGGACTTGAGCCGGGATCGCCGGCCCTTTTCGAACGCCTTGAGCAGGAACTCGCGCGGATCGCGCGGCCAATCGAGGAACGGCGCAGGCACGGCAAGGTTCGCCGCGGTCATGGCGATCTGCATCTGCGCAACATCTGCATGTACGAAAACAAGCCTCTGGCGTTCGACGCGATCGAATTCGATGAGTCGCTGGCGACAGTCGACGTTCTCTACGACTTCGCCTTCCTGCTCATGGATCTGCGCCGCGTCGGCCTCGCCGAACACGCCAATGCGGCGATGAACCGCTATTGGGACGTCGCTGGAGAGCGGGAAGAGGCGCTTGCGCTCTTGCCATTCTTCACGAGCCTGCGCGCAGCGGTGCGGATGGCGGTGGCGGTCGAAGCCGGCGAACTTGAAGAGGCGCAGAGCTATCGGCTGCTTGGGCTTCAGCTGCTTCAACACGAAGAGCCCCGCCTCATTGCCATCGGCGGACTTTCCGGAACCGGCAAGACCGCGGTGGCGCAGGCGGTGGCGCCACGATTGCCGGGGCCCGCAGGCGCGCGGGTGCTGCGCAGCGACGTCCTGCGCAAGAGAAAGCTGGACTTAAGGATCGATCAGAAGGCGGCTCTGGCCGCTTATACCGCCGAACGGCGCGCCGAGACCTACCGCGATCTCATCGGCGACGCCGCACGCGCGGTCGAGGCCGGCGCAACCGTCATTGCCGACGCCACGTTTGTTGAAAGTGCAGCGCGCACGGAAGTCGCCGCGGCTGCGGGGCGTGCGCAGTTTCACCCCTATTGGCTCCAGGCGTCGACGAACGTGCGCCTCTCGCGGGTGTCGGGCCGAACCGGGGACGCCTCCGACGCTGGTGTCGAAGTCGCCGCTCGACAAGCCGAGCCTGCCGACATTGCTATTGCCTGGATGCGCCTTGACGCCAACCGTCCTGTATCGGCGATTGCCGACGACATCATGAGCGATCTGGCCTCGACGGGGGTCCGCGTCCGCATGCAATGAAGCTGTAGCGGCTGGGCGGCAGCCCGCGCGATTCACGGATCAGGGCGCGCTATAGAGGCGCCATGCTTCGGTACTTCCGCGCACCGACCCCAGCCGAGCATGAGCGCGCCCGCATCTGGGCCGCCGGCGCGCTCGCGGTGCTGGCGCTGATCATGGTCGCCCTGCTGGTTCAGCGTCCGCCGCGCTTTGACCTGACGCCGCCGCCGCTGCGCGCCGATCTCCTGCCGTATTTCGCCACCCACGTCGGCTCGTGCCGCGGCTCGCTCCTGGCGGCGGGCTTTCAGACACGCATCGTAGCCGACCTCAATCGCACGCCGCAGTGCGGCTATCGCGACGTGGTGGAACTGGTTCAGCCTGCCGCCGCGGCGCCCATCCAGACCAGCTGCGCGCTGGCCGCGGGCTTGGCGCTCTGGCGGCGCGACGTGGTGGAGCCCGCGGCGCAGCGCCGTTTCGGCCAGCCGCTCGCCACCATCGACCCGCTCGGCGGCGCCTATGCTTGCCGCCGCATTGGCGGACGCACGGACGGCCACTGGAGCGAACACGCCCACGCCAATGCCATCGACATCGGCGGGTTCACGCTCGCTGACGGGCGCACCATCACGGTTCTGCGGTCCTGGCGCACGCCGAGCGACGAGAGCGCCTTCCTGCACGACATTCGCAACGGCGGCTGCCGCATCTTCCAGGGCGTGCTTTCTCCCGACTACAACCGAGCCCACGCCAACCACCTTCACCTCGACATGGGCGCCTACAAAGTCTGCCGCTGAAGGCGGGCGCAAAATGACGCGCTTGCGGCGCTGGGCGGGTCGGCTTAACCGGAGCGCAACGGAGAGTTCATGGATTTCGCTCGCGCCCGCGACCTCATGGTGGAGACGCAAGTCCGGACCAACGACGTGACGGATGCGCGCATTCTGCGCGCCATGCGGACGCTGCCGCGCGAACGCTTCGCGCCGCCGCAGCACCGTTCGCTGGCCTATGCAGACATGGAAATAGAGGTCGCGCCCGCCCGGACCCTGATGCGCCCCCGCGACCTGTCGAAACTGCTCCAGGCCCTTGCGCCGCAATCGCACGAGCGCGCCCTCGAGATCGCCGGCGCCACCGGCTACGGTGCGGCGGTTCTGGCGAGCTGCTGCATGGAGGTAGTCGCGCACGACCCTGATCCGAATTTGTCGTTCGCTGCGCAGGCAGCGCTGGAATCCTGCGGACTTGCCAACGCCAAGACGGTATCGGCGCCGATCGTAAACGGCTGGGCCGACGACGCGCCATACGACGTGATCATGCTCAACGGCGCAGCCGAGATCGTGCCGGACGCCTGGTTGCAGCAGCTCGCGCCGAAGGGAAGACTCGCGGTAATCGTGCGCACGGGCGCTGCTGGGTCGGCGCGCATCTACACAAGGAGCGGCGACACCATCGCCTATCGCACCGCGTTCGACGCGGCGCCGCCAATCGCGCCGGGCCTGGAAAAACCGCCCGCCTTCGTGTTCTGACTTCGCATTGCACGGTCGCAACGAAGCGGGGATTAACGTTCCTTTATTCCATCGCCACGCATGGTCGCACGCAGAAGCGGACGATTCCGTCGGTGCATGTGCAGGGCGAGTGCGCGCACATGGACGGGAATCGCCGCCGACCCTAACCTGCGAGTCGCATTTGACTCGATTGGAAGGCACGAGGCGCGACCATGGCGATGCAAGATCCGCAGGCCGAACCCTCCATGGAGGAGATCCTGGCGTCGATCCGGCGCATCATCTCCGAAGAGGAGCAGCCGGCGTCGGAGCCAGTTCTCGATCTCACGCAGCAGGAGCCGGTCGCGCCTGCGCCCGAGGACGACATTGTCTTTGAGGCCGTGGAGCAAGCTGCGGCGGCGCCGGCGGCGACGCCAGCGCCTGCGCCTGCGCCCGTCCGCCATGCGCCGGCCGCCGAAGCGCCGCCGCCCGAGCCGACGATTATCTCGCCGCCAACCGCGCACGCAGCCGCCGGCGCGCTCGCGAAGCTTGCCGGCACACTGCGCATCGCCGATACGCCGGGCCAAACGGTCGAGGGCGTCGTACGCGAGCTGCTCAAACCCATGCTGAAGGAATGGCTCGAGAAGAACCTGCCGGCGATTGTGGAGAGCCGGGTCGAGGCCGAGCTGGAGCGGATCGCGCGCTTGGCGCGGTAGGACACCTCGGAATAGAGAACAATGAAGCGCGCGGCGAAAGCCGGGCGTTTCGGCGTCCTGCACGCGCGGAGCACGGCCGGGAG
>JAFEDV010000440.1 GCA_018241475.1 Pseudomonadota bacterium
CTTGCGACCAAAGGCGCGGACCTGATCGTCCTTGACCTGATGATGCCGGGCGAGGATGGGCTTTCCGCCTGCAAGCGGCTCTCCGGCAAGGGCGCGCCGCCCATCATCATGCTTTCGGCGTTAGGCGATGACGCCGATCGCATTGTCGGGCTCGAGATCGGCGCCGACGACTACCTGGCGAAGCCGTGCAACCCGCGCGAACTGGTGGCGCGGGCGCGCGCCGTGTTGCGGCGCGCCAAGGACGCGGACGCCGCGCCGTCGGCGGAGTCGCGGCGCTTCGCCGGTTTCCGGCTCGACATCGCCCGGCGCGAACTGATCGATCCGGACGACGTCGTCATTCCGCTCTCCGCCGGCGAATTCCGTCTGCTGCGCGCCTTCGTCGAGCACCCTCAGCGTGTGCTGAGCCGCGAGCAATTGCTCGACTATGCCTTCGACAACGATGGCGATGTGTTCGATCGCGCTGTCGATGTGCAAGTGAGCCGTCTGCGCAAGAAGCTGGAGCGGCCGGGCGGCATCGAAATCGTTCGCACCGTGCGGGGCGAGGGCTATCTCTTCGCCATCAAGCCGAGCGCCTGATGCGCGAGCAACGCGGACTTCCGATTGCGGCGCATTTGGGTTTGCTGGTGGCGCTGGCGTTCGCGTCGGCGTTCGTCGGCATCATCGCGGTGGTGATCTGGTTGCCGCCGCGCCCGCCGGACGTGATGCGCGCCGACATGGTCGCGCAGCATTTTCAGGACGGCTACGCCGCAACGCGCAGCTCCGGCCATGTCCCCGATCGCGACGCCATGGAATGGGCGATCGCTTCTGCGCCGCCAAGCGACGACGAAGCCTCGCCCTTCATGGAGTTGGTGCGTGTGCACTTGGCGCGGCATTTGGGCCTGCGCCCCGAGCAGGTGCGGCTGGGCGCGGCGCACTTTGCGCGCAGCGATGTGTTCGTGTTTCGGGTGCGCGACGCAGAGCAGCACATCGAGATCGGCGGCGATCACCTTTATCTGCGCCGTCCGCACGGGGAACTGCAGAGACCCGTTCCAACGCCGGACGCTGCGCCGGCGGCGCCGCGGCCGCCCGGTGAGAACATCGAGGTGAGGATCGATGGCGAGGCGGCGGGGACCGAAATTGGCGCGGAGGCTA
>JAFEDV010000441.1 GCA_018241475.1 Pseudomonadota bacterium
AGCGGGCGCCGTGGCCTCCGAGCGCTGCGCGCGACGGTGTCAACGCCAGATATGAAATCGAGATCACGCGATCAGGACTGTCGCCGATGTCGGCGAGCGGCGCCTCGCGCCCGCGATCGCCGAACGTGTACAGCTGTTCGACATAGCCGATATCGAAGCCGGTTTGTTCCTTGACCCAGCCGCGCAGCGAAAGTTCGAGTGTGCGGTCTCCGGCGGGATCGAAGGCGCCGAACGGCAAGCCGGGCGAGGCGTTGCCCTCTTCGCGCGTCACCACCACGTAAGGCGCATCCTCGGTCACCGCGACGATGACTGCTGACAGGCCGATGACCAGGCGGGGCGTGGTCATGGCGCCGGCCCGTATGCGGAAGGCAGCACGAAGGGCTGGTTCTCGCCGATGTCGTACCAATTATGTCCATCGCCGATGGCTGCGATGGCGCGGCGCATGCGTCCGCCGCGCCCCAGTTCGGCGTCCGCGAGCGCAACGAAACGTCGGTTGGGCCAAGCCGCCGCCGATGCGGAGCGCAGCGCCTGCGCGATCTCATGTTCGTCGACGCCAGGATTGTGCGCGCATGCGGCAATGAACGCGGTCGCTGTCGAGCGCGATATGCCGGCGTAACAGTGCACAAGCAGCGGGTCGCGACGGTCCCAGCCCAGCACGAAATCGAGGATTCGGCGCATGCGGACGTCACAGCACGCGTCCAGTCCCTCGGTCTCCTCGTTGATGTCGTGCGCCTCGACGCAGAGATGGCGCTCCGGCGCGTAGCCGTCGAGCTTGGGAAACACGGACGAAGGGTCGAGCAGGCTCACCACGCGCGACGGCTTGCGCTGGCGCGCAAGCTCCGGCGCGCGTGAAAGAGGGCAGACGATGATCGTCATCTCGCCCCCAATTTAGGCCGGATCGATCAGCGACCGGAAGCGCTTCAGAAAGGCTTCTTCCACCTCGGACGTCGCCATGGGTCGCAATCTGTGCCTGATCGCACGCGGCGGGTTGCCGAAAAACCGCTTCGCCTCGGCCTCGGTGAACCCAGCCAGCTGAACCGCTTCAAAATAGGCGCAGATCAGATCGGCGCTCTTGATCACGCCCTTCACCGCGGGCGAAGCATGAGCGGGCAGGCCGAACCGCAGATGGATCGCGGCCTCTAGCTTCGCTTCGAACGCCTTGTAGTCGAGCCCGAGCGCCGCCTTGAACGGGCTGATCATGTCGCCGATGACATATTCCGGCGCATCGTGCAGCAGCGCCATGAGCCGTTTGCGCTTATCCCAATCGGGTGCGAGCTTGCGGCAGATTTCCTCGACCTGCAGCGAATGTTGCGCTACCGAAAATGCGTGATCTCCGACGGTCTGTCCGTTCCAGCGCGCCACCCGCGCTAGACCGTGTGCGATGTCCTCGATCTCGATGTCGAGGGGCGATGGGTCCAGCAGGTCGAGCCGGCGCCCGGACAGCATGCGCTGCCAGGCGCGGGGAGCGGGCGTCTTGTGAGAGGGTGCGCGAGTCACGGCCACAGACTATGGCCGTCGCGCCGCGCTTGTAAGCAAGTTCGCTGCGCGCGCGGGTTTGGCTTTACGGCGGGTGAGCCCGTCGGCCATATGGGCGTGGGGGATTCCAGGAGGACGAGATGACGTCAGCGGCTTTGCGCGCACTTTTGGCTTCGGCTGTTCTCGCGTGCGGCGCCTGCACGACGATGCAGGCGACGCCCCCCGCCCCGAGCCAGACGGCGGCTGCGCCGACCGGTCCATCCCCGCGTCCGGAATGCGCGCCGGCGCACGTCACCATCTACTTTACCGATGAGGTGCAGAGCGCGCAGCCTGTCGCGATGCCGTTGCTCAATGATTTGATGAGCCTCGTGCGCGCTTGTGAAACGGCGGGAGGCAGCCTGCGTGGCATCACTATCGACGCGGCGGCCGATCCCGGCCAAAGCTCCGCCGACGCGGCCGCCCAGGTGCATCGACGCCAGGAACGCATACGCACTGCGCTCATCGGCCTGGGCGCTCCCGCCGACAAGATCCGCAACGGCCACGTCGAACAGACCGGGCCGGAGGCGGTGATGGGCCGCCGCGCCGAGGTCAGCGCGGACCTTTACTGACACGGACGCTTCCACCCCCAAGGGCGCCGCTCACCCGGTACTGCACGTGCCGGGCGCATGGCCGTCGAATGTCCCTGCATTTTCTGCTAGAACTCCCCACATAGCGGGGAGCGCTGCCGTGCGGCTCGCATTGTGAGCCGCCGGAGGAACAGGTGATGTTTTTCTGGTTTCTCGTCGCCGTCGCCATCGTGGTTGGGCTGACGCTCCTTGGCGCCTACATCTCCCGCCGCGCCCCAGGCACCGCCTGGCAAGATCACGAAGACCGCCCAATCGGCCCCTGGTCCGACCACCACTGATCCGCTTTTGCTTGCGCCCCGCATCGTGATGCGCCTTATTTGGCGTGGGCATGAACGCGAAAGTGCAAATCCGGCGCGCAGTCCCGCGCGATGCCGACGCGGTGGCTCGGTTGTCGGCTCAGGCGGCGGCTGAAGACGACGTGATGACGGTGCTCGACGCCGAGCGCATCCGCCAGAATGGCTTCGGCCAACACGCCATGTTCGAGGCTTGGGTGGCGCAGGAACGGGCGAATGCGCCGCTCATCGCGCATGCCATCATCACCAAGGGCTACGATATCCGTCGCGCCTGCCCGAGCATTGTGCTCTGCGATCTTTACGTCGCGCCGGAGCATCGCCGCGCCGGCCTGGCGCGCAGGATGATGTCCGAGGTCGCGCGCCGCGCCCGCCAGCTTGGCGCGCGCGAGCTGGCGATCACGACTGGCGTGAAAAACGAAGTGGCGCAGCGCTTCTTCGCGGCGGTCGGCGCCAAGCCGCAACAGGCCGCACTCTTCATGATGTCTGCCGACGGCATCGAATGGCTGGCCGCCGAAAGCTTGTGATCGGTAAACGCGGCGTCCGCCGCGATGGGAATAGGGGACCGAGAATGTTTGCAAAACCGCTGCTGAAGGCCGCCGCATCCTGGATCGCTATCGCCGCGTTCGCCGCGTGCGCAACGACCGCGACACCCAACACGACGGCCTCGGCGCCAGCCGTTCAAGCCGCCGCACCTACGGTGGCGGAAGCACAAGCGTTCGTGGCCGACGCGGAGCGCGAGCTGGCCGCCCGCTCCGAGTACGAAAACCACATCGGCTGGGTCTATTCGACCTACATCAATCACGACACCGAATGGCTGTCGCAGCGCGCCGACAGTGAAGGCACGCAGGATCGCGTGCGCCTCGCCAGCCAGGCTGCGCGCTACCAGAACCTGCAACTGCCGCCGGACCTGCGCCGCAAGATCGACCTCTTGCGTCTGTCCCTCACGCTGCCCGCCCCGCAACGCGCGGGCGCCGCTGACGCACTCGCGCAAGTCAACTCCCACATGTCGTCGCTTTATTCGACCAGCCGGGTCGACTTCGGCGGCCAGCAGCGCACGCTCGATCAGCTCGAAGAATTGATGGTCACCGAGCGCAATCCCGCACGCACGCAGGAGATGTGGACCAAGTGGCACAACATCGCCCGCCCCATGGCGCAGGACTATGCCCGCATGGTCTCGATCGCCAACGAAGGCGCGCGCGAACTCGGCTACCCGAACGTCGGCGATTACTGGCTGTCGAACTACGACATGCCGCCGGATCAGATGGAGCACGAGGTCGAACGACTCTGGGGGCAGATGCAGCCCTTCTATGAACAGCTGCATTGCTACGTCCGCTCGCGCCTCAATGCGCGGTACGGCGACGCCATCCAACCCGCTGCCGGCCCGATCCGCGCCGACCTGCTCGGCAACATGTGGGCGCAGGAGTGGGGCAACATCGCAGATATCGTGGGGCCGCAGACCCAAGGCGGCTACAACCTGACCAACCTCCTGCAACAGCAGCACTATGACGCCGTCCGCATGGCGCGCACCGGTGAGCGCTTCTACACCTCTCTAGGTCTGGCGCCGCTGCCGGACACGTTCTGGGAACGCTCGATGCTGGTGCGTCCGCGCGATCGTGACGTTGTCTGTCACGCTTCTGCTTGGGATCTCGACGCCGCCAACGACGTGCGCGTGAAGATGTGCATGGCGATCAACGCCGATGATTTCCAAACCATCCACCATGAGATGGGGCACAATTACTATCAGCGGGCCTATCAGCATCAGCCGTTCCTGTTCCAGGACGGCGCGCACGACGGTTTCCACGAAGCCATCGGCGACTTCATCGCGCTCAACACGACGCCGGACTATCTGGCGCAGATTGGCATTCTGCGCCGTGATCAAATCCCGCCGGCCTCTGCCGACATCTCGCTGCTGATGCGCCAGGCGCTCGACAAGATCGCGTTTTTGCCGTTCGCGATCAGCGTCGACCAATGGCGCTGGCGCGTGTTCCGCGGCCAAATCCAACCGGCGGATTACAATACGCAATGGTGGGCGATCCGTCAGCACTACCAAGGCATCGTGCCGCCGGGCGGCCCGCGCCCGGCCGACGCCTTCGATCCCGGCGCCAAGTATCACGTCGCCAACAACGTGCCTTATCTGCGCTATTTCCTGGCGCGCGTGCTGCAATTTCAATTCTACGAAGCCGCGTGCCGCCAAGCCGGCTGGCAAGGCGCGCTGAACCGCTGCACCGTTTACGGCAACACCGCCGTCGGTCAGCGCTTCAACCAGATGCTGGAAATGGGCCGCTCGCATCCGTGGCCGGACGCGCTCGAAGCCTTCACCGGCACGCGCCAGATGGATGGCTCATCGATGGTGCATTACTTCCAGCCGCTGATGACCTGGCTGCAAACCCAGAACCGCGGCCGCCAGTGCGGCTGGGATGGGATGAACTGATTGAGGCTGTGCGCGCGATGCTGGACTTGACCTGACGTCGGGCCAGCTCGTGTTGCGCTCAGATTGAATCGTGGCGCACGGTCTCGCGCAGCGCGTCCGCCCGGGAGGCGCGATTTGAACGCAGCACGCTCCTAGGGTTAGCTCTGGCTACGCCGCCTTCTGCACGAAGATCGAACCGGCGCTGTAGCCGGCCCCGAACGAGCAGATCAGCCCCTTGTCGCCGGTCTTCAGATCGCTCGAGTGATTATGAAACGCGATGATCGATCCGGCCCCGGCGGTGTTGCCATATTCGTCGAGCACGGTGGGGCTTTCGTCTTCGTTGGCTTCGTGACCGAGCACGCGCGCGGCGATCAGGCGGTTCATGTTAGAATTGGCCTGGTGCAGCCACAGGCGGCGCATGTCGGACGGTTTCAGATCCAGCTCCGCCATGTGCTGCAGGATCATTTCCGACACGAGCGGCACCACCTCCTTGAACACCTTGCGGCCCTGCTGGGTAATCAGCTTGTCTGGCTTGCCGATGCCCGAGGGATCGCAGCGATTGAGGAAGCCGAAATTGTTGCGGATGTTGTTGGAGAATTTGGTTACGCACTTGGTGCCCAGGATCGCCCACGATCCCGCTGGAGCGATCTCGGCCTTCTCGATCAACACCGCGACGGCGGCGTCGCCGAAGATGAAGTGGGTTTCACGGTCGCGAAAGTTGAGGTGACCGGTGCACAGTTCGGGGTTCACCACCAATGCCGAACGCGCATGACCGGCGCGCACCATGTCGTAGGCGTTCTGCATGGCGAACGTCGCCGACGAGCAGGCGACATTCATGTCGTAGGCGAAGCCATTCGTGCCGAGCGCATTCTGGATTTCGATGCCCACCGCAGGATAGGGCCGCTGCAGGCTCGAGCACGAGCAGATCACCGCATCGACATCGCTTGGATCGCGTCCCGCTTTCGATAACGCTTGCTTGGCGGCGTTTAC
>JAFEDV010000442.1 GCA_018241475.1 Pseudomonadota bacterium
TGCGTTGGGGATCGGCCCGTGACAGAGAACGCACCGGACCCGATGACGCGCGACGTCTGCCGCACCGGCAGAAGCGGACGCCAGCGCGCCGTGCTTCTCGGATTCGGGCTTGGCGGGATATTCGTAGTGATCTCCATCGTCGCCGCCGCAGCCGGCTGGTGGGCGCCATCGGCGGACCGCTACGTGCAGGGCGTCGATGTCTCGGCGCATCAAGGGCATATCGACTGGGATGCGCTGGCGCGCGCCGGCGTGCGTTTCGCCTACATCAAGTCCAGCGAAGGCGCGAGCTTCGTCGATCCACGCTTCTCCGCCAATTGGCGCGATGCGGGACGCGCCGGGCTGCGGCGCGGCGCCTATCATCGTTTCACGCTCTGCCGCTCCGCCGCGGGGCAAGCGGCGAACTTCATCCGCACCGTGCCGCGTGCGGGGGACGCCTTGCCGCCGGCTGTTGATGTCGAGAACTTCCAGGATTGCGCCTCGCAGACCGCTGTCGCGCAAATCGAGGAATTCCTGGACACAGTCGAGGCGCATTACGGCGCGCGGCCAATCCTCTACGTGACGCGCCAATTCCACGATGCGCACCAGCGCGATTTTCCGCACGAACGCTTCTGGATCCGCAGCCTCTACGCGCCGCCAGAATTCGGGCGCGCCGATTGGGTGATCTGGCAGCACCACAATAACGCGACACGGCCTGGAATCGAAGCGCCGGTGGATCTGGATGCGTTCCGGGGCGATGAAGCGGCGCTCGCTCGCTTCGCGCGCAACCGGGAGCCGACGACATGACGTTCCCGAATTTCTCGACGCTCGCGCTTTCGACCGACATCACAAGGGCCGCGCCAACGTCGGGCGAATCCTGGCTCACGCCCGAAGGCATCGCAGTGAAGTGCACGTATGCTGCCGCCGATCGCACCGACCTGGATTTTGTCGACGGCTTTCCCGGCCTCGCGCCATTCGGACGCGGACCGTATCCGACCATGTACGTCCAACACCCGTGGACCATCCGCCAGTACGCGGGCTTCTCCACGGCCGAGGACTCCAACGCCTTCTATCGCCGCAATCTCGCGCACGGCCAGAAGGGCCTCTCCATCGCCTTCGATCTTGCCACCCATCGCGGCTACGATTCCGATCACCCGCGCGTCGTCGGCGATGTCGGCATGGCGGGCGTGGCGATCGATTCCATCCTCGACATGCGCACGCTTTTCGCGGGCATTCCGCTCGACCGGATGAGCGTGTCAATGACCATGAACGGCGCGGTGCTGCCGATCATGGCGCTCTATATCGTCGCTGGCGAAGAGCAGAACGTGCCGCACGCCAAGCTCAGCGGCACCATCCAGAACGACATCCTCAAGGAATTCATGGTGAGGAATACGTTCATCTATCCGCCCAAGCCGTCGATGCGGATCGTGTCGGACATCTTCGCTTACGCCGCCGCCGAGATGCCGAAGTTCAACTCGATCTCGATCAGCGGCTATCACATGCAGGAGGCCGGCGCGACCGCCGACCTGGAACTCGCCTACACGCTCGCCGACGGCGTCGAGTACGCACGCGCCGGCATCGCCGCTGGCCTTGACATCGATCAGTTCGCCCCGCGCCTCTCGTTCTTCTGGGGCATCGGCATGAACCCGTTCATGGAGATCGCCAAGCTGCGCGCGGCGCGCCTCCTTTGGACCAAGTTGATGCGGCAATTCTCGCCGAAGGATGCGCGCTCACTCGCATTGCGCGCACACTGCCAGACGTCGGGTTGGTCGCTCACCGCACAGGACGTCTACAACAACGCCGTGCGCACCTGCGTCGAGGCGATGGCGGCGGCCTATGGCGGCACGCAATCGCTGCACACCAATTCGCTCGACGAAGCACTGGCGCTGCCGACCGACTTTTCCGCTCGCATCGCCCGCAACACGCAGATCCTGCTGCAGAGCGAGGGCGGGGTCTGTCGCCCGGCCGATCCGTGGGGCGGCTCCTACTACACCGAGCGCCTCACCGCCGATCTTGCGACGAAAGCGTGGGCGCATATCGAGGAAGTCGAAAAGCTTGGCGGCATGGCGCAGGCCATTGACCAAGGCTTGCCGAAGGCGCGCATCGAGGAAGCCGCAGCGCGCACGCAAGCGCGCATCGACACCGGGCATCAGACCATCGTAGGCGTGAACAAATACCAACTTGCCGAGCAGGAAGTCGTGCCGGTGCTGAAGGTCGACAACGCCAAGGTGCGGGCGATGCAGCTGGAGAAGCTGAAGCGCCTCAAGAGCGAGCGGAAGCAAAGCGAAGTTGACGCCGCACTCGAGGCGCTGACTGCGGCCGCTTTGCAGCACGCGACCTCCGGTCGCGCAAGCGCCGCCGGAAGCCAGCGATCCAACTTGCTCGACCTCGCCGTGAAAGCCGCGCGCGCGAAGGCCACCGTGGGAGAGATGTCGGCAGCGCTCGAACGCGCCTTCAATCGCCATCAGCCGCCGATCCGTCTGGTGCGCGGCGTCTATGAACGCGAAGCCGGGAATGACGGCGCGGTCGCGCGCGCGCGCGATGCGGTGAAGGATTTCTGGGAGAGCGAACGACGCGCCCCGAAAATCCTGGTCGCCAAGATGGGCCAGGACGGGCACGACCGCGGTCAGAAGGTGGTCGCTTCGGCATTCTCCGATCTTGGCTTCGACGTCGAAATCGGCCCTCTGTTCGCCACGCCGGAGGAGGTCGCCGAGCAAGCCATCGAAAAAGGCGTGCACATTGTCGGCGTCTCCTCGCTCGCGGCTGGTCACCTGACGCTGACGCCGGCGCTGCACGCAGCGCTCGCTGAGCGCGGCCGGCCGGACATCATGATCGTCGTCGGCGGCGTCATCCCGCCGGAAGATGTCGAGACCCTTAAAGAGATGGGCGCGGCGGCCGTCTACCCGCCGGGCGGCGCCATCGCCGACATCGCGCAAGATCTGCTGAGCGCACTGAACCAAAGACTCGGCTACGCGCAGCCGGCGCGAAAATCTTGAGCCGCGCGCGCGTTGTTTCTGCCTTAATCACATTGTGAACCGCCGGCGCCGGCCCTTCTGTTCGGCGCGCCGGGCCTGCGCAAGCGCGCCTAGAGCCGCGGCAGCGCTGCGTCGTACGTCGTCCCGTTCACGCCCTCGCGCGCAAGCTTGTCCGCCTGCTCGACCCATTCCTCTTCGCCAATTCGGCCGCGCAGACGGAGGTAGCGGTCGACCCAGGCGACATTCCCTGGCGTCCAGGCCGCGATCTGCTCGAAGTGATAGATGCCGAGCGAATTGAGCGTCGATTGCTGGAGAGGGCTTACGCCGTCGATCAGCGTGAAATCGTCCGGCGCGCCGGCGTTCGCGGCCGGCAATGACGGCGGGCGCTCCTCCGGCGCCGATGGCGTGGGAGGCTCTGCATGTGCTTCCGGTTCGGCGCCGTCGACGTGCGCCGCCTCCTTTGTCAGCGGCGTGCGCTGCTCAAGATGGCGCACGCGCGATTCCAGGTAGCGCGCGCGCCAGCGCCACCGGTCAATATCCGGCGCGGCTTCTTCGGCTGGCGCAGGGCGGGCGGTCAGCCGCGCCGCAGCGTCCTGAAGATGGGCGGTGCGGCGTTCCAAGTACAGCATGCGCCAACGCAGCAACGCATCAACATCGGCATTGGCGGCAAACGGCGAGCCCGCTGCCGGCGCAGCGTCGCTTTGTTCGCGGCGGCGCAGCTCCTGCTCGAGGAATCGGGCGCGGGCTTCAGCGTCGCGTGCGCGCCATTCCGCCGCCGCCTCTGGTTCCGGCGCCGCCGCCGACGACGGAGAAGCGGTTCTGCTTTCCAGGAACTTTACGCGTTGCTCGAAATAGCGAAGCCGCCACGTCTGCAGCGCGCTGACCTCTTCCTCGGGCGGCTCGACGGGAACCGGCGCGGCAAGCGGTTCGACATGCGCGTCGATCGTCTGCGCGGCTTGCGCCTCGTGCGCAGCCGCTTGCTCGCGCAAGCGCGCAAGCTCGGCCGCGTCGGCGCCGTAGCGTTCGGCGCGCCGCTGATGTTCGGCGACCTCGCCGGCGAGCTCCGCCGCGCGCGCGCGCGACTGCTCGAGCGCACGTTCGAGCTCGGCGATGCGCCCGTCGCGAACGGAAGCGAGGCTGCGCGCGGTCTCGGCGTCGCTGACGATTGCGGTTTGCGGCGTGGCTTCGCCGGCGGCGAGCTTGGCCAGGTCGCGGACGAGCTTGTCGCGTTCGCGGCGCTGCGCGGCGAGCGCCGGCGCGCCGCGTTCAGCTGCGACAGCCCAGCCCGCCAGGGCGGCGAAGGAGGCGGTCAGCAGCAGCCAGGGCGCCAGAACGGCGATCAAGTACATCATGATCTCACCCGCTCACGTTGAACTCTATGCGCCGATTGGCTGCCTGGCCCGCCGGCGTGGCGTTATCCGCGCGCGGCCGATCAGGCCCGTACCCGTGCGCCGCGAGCCGTCCGCGCGCGACGCCCTGCTCGGCGAGATAGGCGGCGACCGCGTCGGCCCGCGCTTGCGACAGGCGCATGTTCATCTCGCGCGCGCCGTTGTTGTCTGTGTGGCCGGCCACCTCGATGGAAAAGCGGTCGCAGCGCAACGCCACCGAGGCGAGCGCGTCGAGCAGCCGGCGGCTCGACGGATCGACGGTCGCCGAGCCGCTGGGAAAATTGATGACGTTACGCTCCATCACGCGCTGGAACGCCTGCGTGCAGGTCTCAGCGCTGCCGTTTGCAAGATCGAGACCCTGCAGCTCGGGATGGTTCACATCGAGCCCATCGATGGTGACATCCATGCGCAGGCGATACGGCGCCGGCGGATTGGCCATCAGCTGGTGAAGCGCATCGACGCCCTGTTGCGTGCCATCGCCGATGAAAGCGACCTGGTCGTCGACGATGCGCGCCTCGCCGGCGCCCAGGCGCGCAACCCCCTGGATGGCGCTCACGGCTACATCCGCGAAATGCGGCGAAGGCGCGCCGCCGGCAAGGTGCATGTTGTCGACGATCAACTCGTTCTGGAAAGCGGCGTGACCGGCGGCAATCAGCGCGGCGCGCACGCCTCGCGTCGGAACCGCGCCGGCAATCACGACACGCGGGCCGTCTCGACGAACACCCCAGACATAGGGCCGATCGAACACGCCAATGCTGATGCCCGACACATCGACGCTCGTGATCCCGCCTGCCCAAGGACCGCCCGGCCCGGCTGCGCCTAGAGCTGCATTGCGTGCGGCATCCACATCGTCGCTGGCTTCGACGATGCCGGTGAGCACGGCGCGCTGGCCTTGCATTTCGACATTGAGCCCGGGCTGTCCCGCCAACATCAACGCCGTGGAGACGCGATCGCGAAGCGCCGACGGCACACGCCAGACGGCTGCGCCATTTGGCGCCAGCATGCCCAACAACGCAGCAATCAGCGCGCCGCCGACCCCGATCCACAGGAGCAGCGGCCGACGCGCCGCAGGATCGATGAACGACAAGCTCATGGCGACCTGGCGCGGCGGACCTGTGCGTCGCTCAACGCCGCGCGCAGCGTGTTGATGTGCTGCTCTTCCGCGCGGCGCCGGCGGCCGTCGCTCCAGGAAAAGACGCGCCAGCCGATGGCGAAGCCCAGGAGCGCCGCCACGGCGAACAACACCACCTCGGACAAGAACAAGCCGATCATATTTCCCGCATCGCGCGCAGCCGAAGGCCCTTAACGCCCTTCTAATGCCGAACAAACTAAGCGAAAACCCGAAACACCCCTGTGGTTGAGCGCAGTCAAAGAGGCCCATGGCGCACCAGATCACCAGCGCGTCCAATCCCCTGATCAAGACGCTGAAGGCGCTGCATGCAAAGAAGGGACGGGCAGAGAGCGGCTTGTTCCTGGCTGAAGGCGCGCGCCTCGCGCGCGAGGCAGCCGATCTCGGCGTGTGGCCGGATACAATGCTCTATGCCGCAGACGCCTTGCAGCGCGGACAGGTTCGCGACTTAGTTTCCCAGGCGGAGCGTCTTGGCGTGCGGGTTGTGGAGACGAACGAACGCCTGCTCAGCGGCATCGCCAAGCGCGACAATGCACAGACCGTGATTGGCGCTTACCGCCAGGCGATCACGCCGCTCGAAGCGATTGACGGCGAAGTGGTGGTAGCGCTCGAAGGCGTTCGCGATCCCGGCAATCTGGGGACCATTCTGCGGACTGCTGACGCTGTGGGCGCGGCCGGTGTGGTGCTGCTCGGCGCCAGCTGCGATCCCTTTTCTGTGGAGGCGGTGCGCGCCAGCATGGGTTCGATCTTTGCGGTCAAACTCGCACGCGCCTCCTTCGACGAATTGTTGGCTTACAAGAAGAAGCGCAACTCCATTCTGATCGGTGCATCGCTGAAGGGTTCGATACTTGATGCGGACCGCGCCATCCGAGGGCGTCTGGTGCTGCTCATGGGCAACGAGCAATCCGGCTTGGCGGCTGACATGGAGGCCGCATGCGATCTTCTGGTGAAGCTGCCGATGCGCGGGCGCGCCGACAGTTTGAACCTCGCTGTGGCCACCGCAGTCATGCTCTACGATCTTTGGCGGAGACGGGGCTATGACGGCGACCGCGCCTAAAATTCTCGTCGCCGACGACTGGCAGGACTATCGCCTGCTCGACAGCGGCAATGGCGGCAAGCTCGAACAAGTCGGACCGTACCGGTTCGTGCGCCCTGAACCGCAGGCGCTGTGGTCGCCCCGACTGCCGGCCCAGGATTGGGATTCGGCGGACGCCGTTTTCTCGTCTGGCTCGTCGGATGAAGACGAGACCGGCCGCTGGCGATTCGCACGAACCCTGCCGCCGACGTGGGCCATGCGCTGGGACGATCTGAGATTCCTGTCGCGCCCGACGGCCTTTCGGCACCTCGCGTTTTTTCCGGAACATTCGGTGCATTGGCGTTATGCGCGCGAATGGCTGCACCAGAAAGGCGGCCAGCCCGAGGTGCTGAACCTGTTCGGCTACACGGGGCTTGCGAGCCTGGCGTGCGCCTCCGTCGGCGCGAAAGTCACGCATGTCGACGCCTCCAAGAAGGCGATCGGCTTTGCGCGCGAGAATCAGCGCGAAGCGGGCTTGAGCGACGCGCCGATCCGTTGGATTTGCGACGATGCGCTGACGTTCGTGAAGCGAGAGATTCGTCGCGGTCGGCGCTATGACGGCGTGATCTTGGACCCGCCCAAGTTCGGGCGCGGACCCAATGGCGAGACATGGCGGCTTGAAGACAGCCTGGCCGAACTGATCGACGCGTGCCAAGAGCTGTTGCGCGTCGAGCCTGACGAGCGAGGCAGCGCACAAGGCTTCTTCATTGCCACGGTGTACGCGGTGCGTCTTTCTTACTTGGCGCTGGCGCAAACAGCGCAGCAAGCGTTCACCGATTGCGCCGGCGAGTGGGAAATCGGCGAAATGGCGCTGCCGCATGCGAGCGACAAGCGTGTGCTGCCGACGGCCATCTATGCGCGCTGGCGCAGCTAGTGGAAATTCCGTCCTTTCGGCATGGCGTTCGCCGCCGGGCCGACATTCAGGTTGATGCGCACGTTTCGTGGATGACGTTGGCGGGCGTCTTCATACTGTCCATTGCGGCGCGGTTCGTCGGTCGGGCCTGAGGGGTCGATCTTCTCGCCGGTTGTGGAGAGCTTCGCGAGCAGCGGCGTGCAGTCATGCACGCGCTCGGCGATCACGTGGATGACGCCGCTTTCGCTTTGCACCGGCCCATCGACCGCCACCAGCCGGCCGCCCAGCACTTGCGCGCGATAGCGTTCAAACAGCTTCGGCCAGACGACGATATTGGCAATGCCGGTCTCATCCTCAAGCGTCATGAAGATGACGCCGGAGGCTGTGCCAGGACGTTGTCGAACGAGGACGAGGCCGGCAACGCGCACACGTTCGCCGTTCCGGATTTGGGCGAGCGCTTCATTCCTGCTGCATCGTTGCGCATGCAATTCCTCGCGCAAGAGTGCGGCGGGATGGGTTTTCAGCGAGAGGCCGACGGTACGATAATCCTCGACCACATGCTCGCCCAAAAGCATCGGCGGAAGTTCCGCATCCGGCTCGGTTGCACGATCTTCACGGCCGTCGAACAGCGGCAAGTCTTCGCGGCCGCCCACACGGTTCAAACTTCGCGCCGCCCAGAGCGCATCGCGGCGATCGAACCCGAGCGAACGAAAGCCATCGAGATCGGCGAGGCGTTCGATCTCGGATGGTCCTAGTCCGCTGCGCAGCCATACATCGCGTACGGAATCGTAGCCGGCGCCTCGGCGACTGACGAGTTGGCGCATGCGCTCTTCTTTCAAACCTCGCGCCTGCCGGAAGCCGAGACGGAGCGCGTGGGTCGATTTCACGTCTTCGCGCATGTCGGCATGTCGCGCATGGAGGCGCGCATCCGCCTCGGGCCCTGCCTCCAGCGTGTTGTCCCACGACGAGGCATTCACATCGATCGGCCGCACTTCGACGCCATGATCGATTGCATCGCGAACAATCTGCGCCGGGGCATAAAAGCCCATCGGCTGCGCATTGAGAAGCGCCGCGGCGAAGACGTCCGGGTAATAACATTTGAGCCAGGATGAAATGTAGACGAGGAGCGCGAAGCTGGCGGCGTGGCTCTCAGGAAAGCCATATTCGCCAAACCCCTCGATCTGCGCGAACGAGGCCTGTGCGAATTCGAGCGCATAGCCCTTCGCAATCATCCCGTTGATGAACTTGTCCTTCAACGTCTTGATCGTGCCGACGCGCTTGAAGGTCGCCATCGCACGGCGGAGCTTGTCAGCCTCCGGGGGCGTAAAGCCCGCCGCGACAATCGCGATTTCCATCGCCTGCTCCTGAAACAGCGGCACGCCCAGGGTGCGCGCAAGCACGCCTTCAAGTTCCTTCGACGGATAACTGACCTTCTCGATCCCCTGCCGACGCTTCAGATACGGATGCACCATGCCGCCCTGGATCGGACCGGGACGCACGATCGCCACCTCGATGACAAGGTCGTAGAATTCCTTCGGCTTCAGCCGCGGCAGCATCGACATCTGTGCGCGGCTCTCGACCTGAAAAACGCCGATCGAGTCCGCACGCTGAAGCATTTTGTAAACGCGCGGATCGTCAGGAGGCGAAGACTGCGTCGCGCGGAATTGTCCGGGATAATGCCGGTCGAAAAGATCGAACGCCTTTTTCAGGCACGACAACATGCCAAGGCCGAGAATGTCGACCTTCAGGATTTTCAGCGCTTCCAGGTCGTCCTTGTTCCACTCGACGACGGTGCGATCCTCCATCGCCGCGTTCTGTATCGGCACCACGTCGTGCAGTTTCTCACGCGTGATGACAAAACCGCCTACGTGTTGCGAAAGATGGCGCGGGAAGCCGTGCAGCTCATTGGCAAGCGCCACACATTGCATGAGTCTGGTGTCGCTGACGTCAAGACCTTGCTCAGCCAGGTCCCTTTTCTCGACGCCCTCCGACCACCAATGCAGCATCTTGGCCAGGCTTGAGATGCGGTCTTCCGAATAGCCGAACGTCTTGGCCACTTCTCGAATGGCGCTGCGGCCGCGATAGCAAGTCACGACCGCCGACAGTCCCGCGCGATCTCGGCCATATTTCTTGTAGATATATTGGATGATCTCTTCGCGGCGCTCGTGTTCGAAATCGATGTCGATGTCCGGCGGCTCGTTGCGTTCTTCCGAGACAAACCGGTCGAACAGCAGGTGGTTCTCCGCAGGGTTTACCTCGGTCACGCCCAACACATAACAAATCGTGGAATTCGCGGCCGATCCCCGCCCTTGGCACAAAATCGGATCGATCTCGTTGCCGTCCTTATCGGCGCCGGACCGGGCGAATTTCACAATGTCGGCGACGGTCAGGAAATATGGCGCGTATTTGAGGCGAGCTATGATCTCCAACTCGCGTTCCAGCGCCGCAGCGACTTTGTCGGGAATGCCGTCGGGATAGCGCTTCGTCGCGCCCTGCCGCGAGAGAGAAACCAGCGCCTCCTGCGGATCGGCGTAACCTTCGGCGGTTTCCTCCGGGTACTCGTAGCTAAGGTCGTCCATCGAAAAGCGGACGCCTTCGAGAAAATGGGTCGCCTCTGTTACAGCCTCAGGCAGCCAGCGAAAGATGCGGCGAATCTCAGCAGCCGACTTCAAATGACGCTCGGCATTCTTGGCGAGCAAACCTTTGGCGTCGGCCAGTTTCTTCTTTTCCCGAATACAGGTGACGACGTCGAGCAGCGCGCGTCGGTCCGGGTGGTGCATGAGCGGTTCGGTCGTCGCGATAAGACGCGAATCCGTCTCCACCGCCAAGTTTCTTAACTGTCGAAACACGCGGTGTTCTTCCCCATCATAACGATAGGACGCCGCGAGCCAGACCGCACCAGACGACGCTTTGATCCGTTCCAGATAGCTCGCCAACCAATCCGCGGCATCGCCCGGCGCGATCGTGGGGATCAAGATCGTCTGCAACCCATGCGCATGGGCGAGGTAATCCGCGAAATCGAGCCAACATTCGCCCTTCGGCGCGCGCAAATTGCCTGTGCTGAGCAAACGCGCGAGGTTGGCGTAGCCGGCGCGATCCTTCGGATAGACGACCAAGTCAGGCGTTCCATCGCGGAAAACCAAACGCGCGCCGACGATCAGGCGAATGCGGGCGCCTGTTTCCTCCCTCAGCGATTTCGCCTTAACATGCGCGCGCACCACGCCTGCGAGCGTGTTGCGATCGGCAATGCCGATCCCGGCAAGGCCTAAGGCCGCCGCTTGCTCCACCATTTCTTCCGGGTGGGATCCGCTTCTCAAGAACGAGAAGTTCGTGGTGACGCAGAGTTCCGCGAAACTCATGCGAAGAGTCCATGTACGAACCAGCGCGGCGGGGCATCGCCCTCACCGTAGAGGCCCTCACGATAAAGCCAGTAGCGGCGGCCGTTTTTGTCTTCGACGCGGTAATAGTCGCGCGTCAGCTCGTCGCCCATCCAATCGCCGCTGATGCGTTCGGGCCCTTCGGCGCGCGCGACTTCGCGCAGCACACGCCGCCAGCGGAAGCGGATAGGCGGACCATCGGGCACGGCGGCCAGCGCTTCAATGGCTTGCGGGCGAGCGAAAAGCGTGAGTGGACGACGCATTACGCCGTCGCGCGGCGGCTTGTGTTTTGTTTCGATCTTTTTGTCCTTGAGCGCGGAGCGCCAGCCAGCGGCGCTCTCTGGATTGTGCGCTTCCACGAGTTTTGGGCGCAGAACGCGGCCTGGACCGAGGCGAGCGCTCAAGACATCGACGATGGCGTTGATCTGCTCGGGGCCGGCTGTAGCCTGCTCGACATTGACCAGCAGGCGAGAGCCTTCACGAACGCTTTCCAGCTGTACGACATCAAGCCGCGCTGCCTCGATCCCGAATTCCGCATCGAGGCCTTCGGCAGCGAGATTGAGTTTTTCGCGGAAGAGTCGAAGCAAGGATTTAACCGAGCGCTCGGGGCGGCTGACGCCGATTTCGATGACCCGGTCGCGGCCGTCGACGCCGAAAAGATGCAGAGCCGCCCGGCGGGCGCCGGCGCCGCGAATCTCGAGCTTCTGTACGATATCTTCGCAAAGATGCTCGGCGGCGATGAGAATGGTGTGGATGCTGAACAGCGGCTCGAGAAAACGCCGCAGCGCAAACACGGGCGGCGGCGGACGCCGCGGCGTCAGTGCTTCGGGGGCGAGCCCGAGCGCTTGGTCGAGGCGGCGCATGGCGTGTTCGCCGGCGCGTGCAGCCAAGGGCGCGCGCGGCTTGTCTATGATCTGACCGATCGTCTTCAGGCCAACACGTTTGAGGAGCGATCCCGCTGCTTCCTCAAGGCGCAAGGATTCAATTGGAAGCGGAGCGAGCGCTGCTTTCAACCATTCCCCTCCTCCTTGCGGGGGAGAGGGTTCTCCGCCATAGCGCGCCAATGCCCAAGCGGCGCCGGGCGTCGGCGCAATCGCGGCGCGGGCGCCGAAGCCCTGGGCGTACAGGCGCGTGACGATCTGATCGCGCAACGCTTGTTCGCCGCCGAAGAGATGCGCGCAGCCGGTGATGTCGAGAAAGAGACCATGAGGCGGATCGACGACGACAATCGGCGTGAAGCGCTCGCACCAGGCGGCGATATTGTCGAGCGTGCGCGCGTCTTCATCGGGATCGGCTTCGACGACGGCAAGCTTAGGATGAATCGCGCGCGCATCGGCCAGCGACATGGCGAGCCGCAAGCCCAACGCGGACGCACGCGCGTCAACGCCTGTCAGCAGGAAGGCGCCCGTGTCTTTCGCATAGACAGCGAGGGCGCAACCCTCAGCCGCTAGCCCTGATCTGATCAGCCGATCCGTATTGAGGCGCGGCAGATAGATCGCGAGCCACACGCTCTTCCAAGCAGCGGGCATGTGGGTTCCAGTCGATGATGAAGCGCGTACCGGCGGGGCCGGAACGCGAGCGGAGAAGTTCCAGTGCGAATGCAGGCTGACCGATTTCGTCGGGCTCGCCATTGCTCGGCGCATAATCGACGCGCCATCGCGTCCAGGCGGCGCTGGCTTCGGCATGCGGTCGCATGAGCAGGCAGCGCGAACCGTTGCGTTCGGCAAAGAGAAGCAAACGGCGCGAGGCTTTGAGATCGAGCGGCTTGCCGCAGCCGCCGAGCGTGCAGATCACGATTGCGCCCCGCGCGGCCAAGCCTTGTTCGGCGGCCCAGAGCGCCTCTTCGCGCTTGTGGGCGCGTACAACGATGAGCTTGGCGGGATCGAGACCGTATTGAGCAAGGCCCACGGCGTATGGCGCGCCAGCTTCGGCGAACACGCCTTCTTCACCGGCCCAGATCACGTCCGCCGCCGCGGCCCACGAAGCCGCAAGCGCCAGAGCACACCCGACGGCGGCCATCTCGGCGCCGGGCCCTGCCGGACAAAACTCATGGAGCGGCTGGACGGCCATCTTTTCCAGCAAGCCGTTGAATTCATGGGCTTGTGACGTGGCCAAAAAGGAGACTGGACGAGGACTCATGTTCTCTATATGTTCTATCCTCTTGAGTCCGTTTGTTCAAGGGCCGGAATGCACGCTTACGCCCTCTTCGACACGGCCATCGGCCGCTGCGGCATCGCCTGGGGCGCCAAGGGCGTGATCGGCGTCCAACTGCCCGAACGCAGCGACGCCGCCACCCGCACGCGCCTTCTCCGTCACTCCCCGACAGCGGAAGAAACCGACCCGCCAAAGCCCATCGCGCGCGCCATCGAAGACATCGCGGCGCTGCTGCGCGGCGAGAAGAAAAGCCTGCGCGCCATCCAACTCGACATGAGTAAGGTGAACGCTTTCTGTGTGCGCGTTTACGAAACCGCGCGCGCCATCCCGCCAGGAACGACGCGCACCTATGGCGATATCGCACGCGCCATAGGCGATCCCGACGGTGCGCGGGCGGTCGGCCAAGCGCTCGGGCGCAACCCATTTGCCATCGTGGTGCCCTGCCATCGCATTGTCGGCGCCGACGACCGGCTCGTGGGCTTCTCCGCCAATGGCGGTATTCGCACAAAGCTCAAAATGCTGAAGATCGAAGGCTGGCGCGAAAACGAGCCAAGCTTGTTCGAGGAGCTGGCTTAACCACGCGCGGCGCGTTCACACTGGCACAAAAATCCGCTGAGAGAGTTTGCGCGCTTCGCTGTTCGCCCCACGGCTGCGGCGTGGCTCTTGCTGTATCAAACCAACTTTTGAGGATTGAGCCCATGTCCGAGACTATGCAAACCGTTCGTCGCACCGCCTCGCAGCCGATGACGATGCTCAAAGCCGTAGCCGGCATGTCGGGCGGACGTCCGGACTCGCCCGCTAACGAACCGCATGCCGTTGCTTCGCGCTCGGCGCCGACCGTGATCTCGGCCAGCACCGAAATGAAGGGCTCAATCACCACAAGCGACAGCGTCGAAATCCGTGGCTCGATCGAAGGCGATGTGCGCGCAGCGACCATCACCGTTTGCCAAGGCGGCAAGGTTAAGGGCGACCTCACCGCCGATGTCATCACCATCCAAGGCCACGCCGAGGGCCGCATTCAGGCGCAAGATGTGCGTCTGGCCGCCGGCGCCAACGTGAGCGGCGAAATTGTGCACGGCTCGCTTGGCATCGACACCGCCGCCGAGTTTGAAGGCACGATCAAGCGCATCGGAAAAGTCGCAACGGCCGGCGCTGCCTGAGCAGCACCGCGGAAGCCCCCAGGTTATCTCGCGCTAAGCGCGAGCAGCGGCGATGTAAGCGTCCACGACACGGCCCAGCACGGTCATCGGCACGTTGCCGCCTTTCACGATCGCATCGTTGAATTGCTTGAAGTCATAACGTGCGCCAAGCGCCGCGCGCGCCCGATCGCGAAGCCGATTGATTGTGCTGTGGCCCACTTTGTAACCGCAGGCTTGCCCTGGCCAGGCGCAATACCGGTCGACTTCGCTTTGCACTTCGTCTGGATCGGAACCATTGTTGGCGACGAACCATTCGATCGCTTGCGCGCGCGTCCAGCGCTTCGCGTGGAGGCCAGTGTCGACAACCAGGCGGCAGGCGCGGAACGCAAGCGATTGCAGATAGCCCAGCCGGCCGACTGGGAAATTGTCATAGACTCCAAGCTCGTCAGCGATCTGCTGCGCATAGAGCGCCCAGCCTTCCGAATATGCGTTGAACGCCAGCAGATTGCGGATGAGCGGCTGATGGAAGGTGTATTCACCCTGCCAGACGTGTCCCGGGATCGCCTCATGGTAGGCGAGGTCCGCGAGGCTGAACTTGTTGTGCAGCGCCGGGGTCCGGAGATTGATCCAGAAATGGCCCGGCTCGCGGCCATCGATGGTGCCCGCGCCGCCATAGGCGCCTGGTGCGCCCGCTTCCACGTCCGGCGAAATGCGCACGACTTCGACATAGCCGCGCACCAGCGTGTTGAACGCTTGCGGCATGCGCGCGCGAATGTCAGCGATGCGCTCGCGCACGAAGGCGAGGATTTGCTGACGGCCAGTGTCACCGGGCGCAAACTGATAGCGCGGATCGGCGCCGAGCGCCGTCATCCGAGCGCCGACGCTGCCCTGCGTGTAGCCGGCCGAACGCAGGATCGGATCCATTCGCGCCTGCAGCGCATGCAATTCCTGGATCCCCATTTCGTGCACTTCGTCTGGCGTCATGTTCGTGGTCGTGCCGGCGCGCAGCGCCCACGCATAATATTCGTCGCCTCGCGGCAAGCGCCAAACGCCCGCATCGCTCGACGCGTGGGCGCGCGCCGCTGAAAGCGCCGCGATCTGGCGATCGAGCGCTGGGGCGATCTGCTCGCGCGCGATTCGCGCAGCGCGTGCGGCGAGATTGCCTTGGAGTGAAGCGGCGCGTCGCGCCAGCGACGTGACGATGCCCCATTGCTCCACTGGCGCGGCGCGGCCTTCGCGTATCTGATTGACGCACTTATCCAAAAGAAAATCCGGCAGCACGACGCCGCTCCCGTTGTCTGCGCGCAAGCGCTCGGTCTCGCCATCGAGCTGCCGCGCGTAGCCCTCCATGCGCGTGAGATAGGCCTCGGCGTCCTCTGCGACGTGTACGGGATGACTTGAATCCAGGAAGGTCGGAATTTCGACGAATGCGCCGACGTTCTGCGCGATGACATAAGGTGAATTCCGATAGGACCAATTGGAGTTCAGGATCGCGACATCGCCATAGGGAAACGCGAAGCCTTCGTTGGCAAGCCCATAGGCGGTGCGCACGACATCGACGTGGGCGCGCCATTCGCCCGAGAGACGGTCGATGTCGATGCGCTGCAGACGCTGGAGGACATCGCGCACCTGCCGCGCAATCGCCTGCTGCCCGGCTGGGGATCGATCCGTCAGCCGCGAACGAAGCGCCGCGCGCGCACCGGTGTCGACGCCGGCGCCCGTTGCGCCTTCGGGATAGTCGTTGAGCAGCTGCTCCGTAATCGCTTGAATGATGCTTTCAGGCGATGGGGCAGGCGACGAACACGCAACTGGCGCGAACGCCAAGGAGGCGGCGCCAAGCTGGAGCAACGAACGGCGGCTGAGCGGCATGAGCTGATCTCCCATCGCGAAGACCCATGCCGACTCTTGCGGCATACGCAACGACGAAGGTCGGCAATAGGCGGACATTCGTCGAATGATGGAAAGACGCGTGATCTCAGTTTATCACGCCGCAGGCAATGCGAGCGCCGCCACCGCCAAGCGGCGCTGGCGCATCGCTGTAATTGTCGCCGCCAGCATGAATGACGAGCGCGTGGCCGCGCAATTCATCGATCGAATGGAGACGCGGCGCAACAAGTGTTTGCGACGCCGATCCGTCGGCTCCGACATGCAGAACCGGCAGGTCTCCCAGGTGGCCCGCGCCATTCGGACCTTCGTGATGTCCCGTGTTGGCCGGGTCGAAATGCCCGCCCGCGCCGCCGGCCGCCGTCATCTGGCCTTGCGCGTTTGCAGCCGCGGCGCATGACGCCGTTCCGTGCAGGTGAAAGCCATGATCGCCCGGAGGAAGGCCGTGCAAGTGCAAAGCCAGCTCGACGCCTGAGGTTCCATTGCGGGCATTGATATCGCCAATCGAGGCGCCCGCGCCGCCGATGCTCACCAAGGCCATTGGCACGGTGATCGACGGCGACGAACTCATCGCGGCCGTCGTACAGCCAACGGCCAGCATAAACGCCGCCGAGACGACAGGTAGATGCCAAGTCCGCATGTTCGCCTCCCTGATCCTCCCGCCGTATTCTTGTCGCTTTATCGCCCCGTCGGCAGATCCTTGAATGCAACGCCCTTGTCCACACGCACGTCCTGCGGCAGCCCGAGCACGCGTTCGGCGATGATGTTCTTGAGAATCTCGTCGGTGCCGCCCGCAATCCTGAGACCCGGCGCAAACATATAGCTCTGGTGAAAGGCGCCTTCGAGCGGCGCGAGCGCCGGATCGTTGATAATGCCGTAATGATCGAGCGCCTCGATCGCGGTGTTGCCGATATCCATCATCTGATTGGCGTTGATCACCTTGCCGATCGAGCTTTCCGGGCCCGGCGTCTGCCCCTTCGACAGCGCCGTCATGGTGCGGAACTTCGCAAGCTTGTAGCCTTCGGCGCGGACGATCCAATCTGCCAACTTCATGCGGAACGCTTCGTCCTTGATCAGCGTGCCCTCGCCGGTCGGCGAATTGATCGTCTTCGCAAACTCGAAGATCTCCTTGTAGTCGGGCCCGTAGGAGCCGCCCACGGCGAGACGTTCGTTCATCAGCGTAACGAGCGCCACGCCCCAGCCCTGGCCGGGTTCTCCCAGGCGGTTCTTGTCGGGAATGCGGACGTCGGTGAAATAGACTTCGTTGAAGTCTCGCCCGCCGGACATCTGGTGAATCGGCCGCGCTTCCACGCCCTTCGACTTCATGTCGACGATGAACATGGTGAGGCCCTTGTGCTTCTCCACGTCCGGATTGGTGCGCGCCAGCAGAATGCCGAAATCGGAGAAGTGAGCGCCGGTGGTCCACACCTTCTGACCATTCACGACCCAGTCGTCGCCGTCGCGCACGGCTCTCGTTTTTGATGCGGCCACATCCGAGCCGGCGCCCGGTTCGGAGAAGAGCTGACACCAGATCTCCTCGCCGCGCAGCGCCTTGGCGACGTAGCGATCCTTGAT
The DNA here is from genome assembly GCA_018241475.1 of Pseudomonadota bacterium. Classification (GTDB taxonomy): domain Bacteria; phylum Pseudomonadota; class Alphaproteobacteria; order Caulobacterales; family Aquidulcibacteraceae; genus Vitreimonas. The sequence goes on from JAFEDV010000442.1 coordinate 17,526, forward strand.
GGCGCCGTCGGCGAAAGCGATCACCGTCGGCACGCACATGCCGAGGCCAATCGCGAACACGCCGGCCGGCGCATCGAACTTCGCCTCTTCCTGGTTGAAGATCACCGCGAAGATCGGCGGCAGCCCGCGCCCGCCTTGTTCCTTCGCCCAAGTGATGCCGGCGAAGCCGGCTTCGGCCTTCTTCCTCTGATAGGCCTTGGCGGCTTTCATGTACTCCACCGGATTGAGGGAGCGATTGGCGCGATCGTTTTCGGCCGCCTTCGGCTTGCAGTTGGCCTCAAGGAATGCGCGCGCCTCGGCGCGAAACTTGGCTTCCTCGGGCGTGTCGTTGAAATCCATTGTTCGCTCCGTCAGACGTTGAGTGTCATGCGCCCGCGCACCGGAAGCGCGTTCCACGCTTCCGCTAAACGGTCGATCTCAGCGCGAATGGCGACGATGGCGTCCTCGCTGAGGGTGATAGGTTTGGTGTCGCGCGCCGTACAGGTGGTGAGAAACATGGCGATCACTTCGGCCGGCGCCGGCCGTCCGCTCCAGCTGTCAGCCTGCATGGTTTCCACCAACCGCTCCACAGCTTCGCTCTCGGCTTCCTCAGTCATACGAAAGCCCACGCCCTCACCGGCGGCGGCGCGATGGATGAAACCCTTGAGCTTCAACACATGCTCGACGGCATAATGAAACATATCGTGTGGGATAGGCGGCTGCTTCGGGCACGCAATCTCTTCGAGCCGGC
>JAFEDV010000443.1 GCA_018241475.1 Pseudomonadota bacterium
CGCTGGAATGGAAAGTGCGCGATATCGTCGATCTTTACTTCCAACTGCTGCCTGCCATCTTCGCCAAGCCGCGGGCGCCTTCCTTCTTGCGTGTGTTCGTGCCTGGCTTCAGCAACACGGCGTTGTCGCAAGCGCTCAACCGGCACCTCGGCGATGAGACGCTGGGTTCGGATCTGCTGAAGACCGGCCTCGCCATCCACGCCAAGCGCATCGACACCGGTTCGTCCTGGATTCTCGTGAACAATCCCGACTGGTGCTTTTTCAACGAACAATCCGGCAGCGGCGTGCCGAATTCACAATTCTATTTGCGCGATCTGGTGCAGGGCTCGGCCGCCGCGCCGACATACTTCAACGACGTTCGAGTCGGCATCGGGCGCAACCGCCGCGGCAAGGTCAACGAGTACGCCTACTTCTTCGATGGCGGCGTCAGCCCCAACAACAATCCCGCCTTGCAACTGCTGCTCAGCGCCACCGAACCGGCGTTCGGATTCAATTGGCTGGCAGGGGAGGAGAACCTGCTGCTCTGGTCGGTCGGAACCGGCTATGTGCGCAAGCGGTTCGCCAAGCGCAATCGCAAGCGCCGCTCCAGCGCCGAGCCGATCGGCAATTTCAAGAACCTCGCATATGCCGCCAAGGTGCAGGCCGCGCTCGAAGGCTACAATCACGACATCAGCCAGCAGCAGATCACCACGTTGCAAACGTTGTCGCGGCCGCGTTTTCCTTGGTACGTGAACTCGGAAGTGAAGATGCAGATCAACACGCCGTTGCTGGCGCCGCAACCCGTGTTGACCTATCAACGGCTCGATGTCCGCATCGAGGCGGACGAAGCGGAATACCTTCGTCCCGAACACATTGAGGCGCTGCTTGGCGAGAAGTTGCCGATCGAGCAGGTCGCGGCGCTGCGAAGAATGGACATTAACGATCCCAACCTACTCGACATCCTCTATCGCGCCGGAGAAGCGCTTGGCGCGGCCCAGCTCATTCATCGCGACACCCAAGACGAGAACAGTCCGGTGCGCGGCGCCGCCATCGCACCCGATTGGCCGCCAGCGCACTTCGATTTGCCGCAGTGGCGCGGCCCGCCAAGCGCGCCTGCAGCCCCGCAGCAGCCGTGAGCCGCTTTGACCTTGCGCCGGCGTTCGGCTAGGAATCGCCGACAAGATCAGCCAAGCCTTCGCGCCGAGCACCTGTCGAAGGGCGCGGAGGTCTCACCGGGCAGGTGAGGGTTCGCATCCAAATGTCCGCAGTCGTGGTGGTCGGCGCCCAGTGGGGCGACGAAGGCAAAGGTAAGATCGTCGATTGGCTGTGCCATCGCGCCGATGTCGTTGTGCGCTTCCAGGGCGGCCACAATGCCGGCCACACCCTGGTGGTCGGCAACACCACCTATAAGCTCGCGCTGCTGCCGTCGGGCGTCGTGCAGGGCAAGCTCTCCGTCATCGGCAACGGCGTGGTCGTCGATCCCTGGGCGCTCGACGCGGAGATCGAGAAAATTGGCGCGCTTGGCGTGGCGATTTCGCCCGACCTGCTCGTGCTTTCGGACCAGGCGTGCCTGATCCTGCCGTTTCACCGGGACCTCGACGCGGCGCGCGAGGCGCAGGCGGGCGCCGCCTCGATCGGCACCACGATGCGCGGAATTGGCCCGGCGTATGAGGACAAAGTCGGCCGTCGCGCCTTGCGCGTCGCAGATTTGGCTGACTCAGAGTCGATGGATTGGAAGATCGAGCGTCTCACCGCGCACCACAATGCGCTCCGCCGCGGTCTCGACTTGCCTGAGATCGACGTCGCCGATCTGAAACGTCAACTTCTGGAGATCGCGCCGAAAGTGTTGCCGTACGCGAGGCCCGCGTGGCGTGTGCTCGATGCGCAATTGCAGGAATCCAAACGCGTGCTGTTCGAAGGCGCGCAAGGCGTCCTGCTTGACGTCGATCACGGCACCTATCCGTTCGTCACCTCGTCCAACGTCGTCGCCGGCCAGGCCGCGGCAGGCGCCGGCGTCGGTCCGCGCGCCATCACTTACGTGCTCGGCCTGGTGAAAGCCTACACCACGCGCGTCGGCGCCGGGCCGTTCCCAACCGAACTCAAGGACGACATCGGCAAGAAGATCGGCGAAGTCGGCCATGAATTCGGCACCAACACAGGCCGGGCGCGCCGCTGTGGCTGGTTCGACGCCGTTCTCGTGCGCCAGTCTGTTGCGCTCTGCGGCGCCGATGGCATTGCGCTCACCAAGCTCGACGTGCTCGACGGCTTCGATGAGATCAGGATCTGCACCGGCTACAGGCTCAATGGCAGAACCATCGATTATCTCCCGGCCGGCGTGAAGGATCAGGCCGCCGTCGAACCGATCTACGAGACGCTCGACGGTTGGAAGAAAACCACCAGGGGCGCGCGCTCCTCCAAGGATCTGCCGGCGAAGGCGATCAAATACATCCGCCGCATTGAGGAACTGATTGGCTGCCCCGCGGCGCTGGTTTCAACCAGTCCCGAGCGCGAGGACGTCATCTTGATGCGCGACCCGTTCAAGGCCTGACGCCGCTCGCGTCTGCTGAGAAAGCGTGGCGCAGGCGGAGCGGCCACGCTAAGAGTCGAGCGCGGAGGACGCATGACGGCCGACAACAACCAGCAACCCGAAGCGCCGAAACGCTTTACCCCCGAAGCGGCGCGCCAGTATGCGCAGGCCGCCCGGCGGAAGTCGGAATTCATCCTGTCGCGTTGTTATGGATTGTTTCGAGACCCGAAGGAGGAGTGGCGTCAGATCCGCGACGAGGAGACGACGGTCCCGAACATCCTGATCGGCTATGTCGCGCCGCTTGCGGCCATTCCGCCGGTGTGCGGCGTGTTGGGTGCGTTGATGTTTCAGCGCCAGCAGTTGGGATCGCTGGATCAGGAACTCGTCAGCGTCGTCATCACCTGGATGGTGAGTGTCGCGCTTGTTGGCTTTCTGGGCGTGCTGATCAACGTCATCGCGCCCAATTTCGATGCGGAACAAAATGATCTCGCGGCGCAAAAGATAGCGGCGTATTCGATGACGCCTGCCTTCCTATCCGGGGTGTTTTCGTTGCTGCCCTGGCTCTGGTGGGTGTCGCTCTTCGCACTCGCAGCGATGGTATTCCTCATGTATCGCGGCCTGCCGATCCTGATGAAGGCGCCGGAGGACCGTGCGCTGGGCTATGCCGCCACCGTAACGATTGCGGTCATGGTCGCCGGCATCGTCTTGTTCGCGCTTTCAAGCTGCATCACCACGCACTGACCGCTTTTTGGTTGGCCCCAGCCGGCTTCGCTCCTAGCATCCGCGCGACCGACGAGTCGTACGGAGGGAACGATGACGACCACGCCCACGCCTGCCGCGAGCAGCGGTTCTAATCTCATCGAGCGCGCGAAGAACCTGATCCTGACGCCGAGCGCGGAGTGGGATCGCATCGCTGGCGAGACGCCCAACACCGGCGGCCTGATCACCGGCTATGTCGCCCCGCTGTCGGCGATCGCCGCAATCGCTGGCGCGGTGGGCCTCATGATCGTCACCGGCTTCTTGGGTTTTGGCGGCGCCGGCGTTGTCGGCGCGCTGATCGGCATCGTTGTCCAGGTCGTGTGCACGATCATTGCGGTCTTTCTGGTCAGCCTTCTGATCAATGCGCTGGCGCCCACCTTCGGCTCGACCGCAGATCAGGGCCGCGCATTCCAGCTCGCGGCCTACTACCCGACGCCGGCCTGGGTCGCTGCCATCGCAACCATTATTCCGGTGATTGGCGGTCTCGTCGCTTTGGCCGGCGCGATCTACGCCATATACGAACTCTATGTCGGCCTGCCGCGTCTCATGAAGACGCCGGAGGACAAGCGCGTCGCATACACCGCCGCGATCATCATCATCCTGTTGCTGATCGGCGCGATTCTTTACTGGATCGTCTTCGCCACGATCCTTCACGGCATGATGGGGCTTGGCGCAATGGCGCTGAGCACGCCCAAGTAAAACGAGATTCGAACAGGAGCTGTTGGCGCGTTCGGCGCCGGCGGCTCCTGGCGACTTGGCGTCAGCGATCTTCGAATCCGCACGCTCAGTGCGCGTGCGTCCAGCCCGATCCCCCGAAGCGGCGGCGATCAGGCCGTCGCTTCCGCCGTCAGCCCGCGCTCGTTGGCGCGCTTCTTCATCGCCTTCTGCAGCTTCTCGAATGCGCGCACTTCGATCTGGCGCACGCGCTCGCGGCTGACGCCGTATTCCTTCGACAAGTCTTCCAGCGTCGCCGGCTCATCCTTCAAGCGGCGTTCTTCGATGATGTGGCGCTCACGATCGTTCAGTTCGCCCATGGCTTCCTGAAGCAGCGTCATGCGCGCGCCGAATTCCTCATTCTCGGCCAGATTGGTTTCCTGGTTGCCCTCCTGGTCGTCGGCCAGCCAGTCCATCCACTCGCTTTCGCCGTCGCCGCCGGCGCCGCCGATGGGGGCGTTCAAGCTCGCGTCGCCGCCGCCGCTCATGCGGCGGTTCATCGAGATCACTTCATCTTCGGTGACCGCGAGCTTATGGGCGATCGAGGCCACCTGATCCGGCTTGAGGTCTCCGTCATCGAGTGCGCCAAGTTCGCCCTTCATGCGCCGCAGATTGAAGAAGAGCTTCTTCTGCGCCGCAGTGGTCCCCATTTTCACCTGCGACCACGTGCGCAGGATGTATTCCTGGATCGAGGCGCGAATCCACCACATCGCATAGGTCGCCAGGCGGAAGCCTTTGTCGGGATCGAACTTCTTGACGGCCTGCATGAGGCCGACATTGCCTTCGGAAATCACCTCGCCGATCGGCAGGCCATAGCCCCGATATCCCATCGCGATCTTGGCGACGAGGCGAAGGTGGCTGGTGACCAGCTTGTGCGCCGCTTGCGTGTCGCCGTGTTCCTGCCAGCGCTTGGCCAGCATGAACTCTTCCTCTTTCGCCAGCATCGGGAACTTCCGGATTTCGGAAAGATACCGTTGCAGGCCTTGTTCCGGTGAGAGCGCCAGTGTGAGCGCTGTGGACGATGCCATGTAGTCGTTATCCCCTCTTTGGCCGCTTTCGCTGGCTCACCGGATGCACTTCATACGAACGAACAGCCGGGCCGGTTGCGAGGCGCCGGGTGCGTATATAGGGAGCCGTTCAAGGCTTTGCCGTGACCCCGATGGGGCGGCGTTGCGATGGCTCAGAGCCCCTGCTTCGACTCAATCTCGTGAGTAGAACATATCAGGAACTATTGTTTTGCGCAAGTGAAACGATCCCCAGGGCTAGGCTCGCCGCCGTGAACGTTTTGGCAAGCCCGTCTAAGGCTTGTGGGCGCGGCTAAAGCCGCCGCAGAAGCTCAAGCAGATGCTGCATGTCGGCGGGCAGCGGACTCTCGAAGCGGAGTTCTTTGCCGGTGAGGGGATGTCGGAAGCCAAGCACCGCCGCGTGCAGGGCCTGTCGCGAAAAGGCGCCGACTGCTGCGACCGCTTCCTCGGCATGCGGCCCCTGCGCCTTGAATGCGCGCTGCTTGCCATAGAGCGGATCGCCGACCAGCGGCGCCGCCAAGTGTGCAAGGTGGGCGCGAATCTGGTGGGTGCGCCCGGTGAACAGCCGGCACTCGATCAATGCCGCCGCGGGGCGTCCGGCTGAAGCGCCGGCAGCTTGGCCGAACGTCTCGATTGTCCAGTATTGCGTGATCGCGCGCTTGCCGGCCGTCGTGGCGGGGTCGCGCGCGACCACGTATTTGCGCCGATCCTCGCTTGAGCGCACCAGCACGTTGTCGATCCGCGCCGCGCGCTCTTTCGGCGCCCCGCGCGTGATCGCGTAATACACGCGTTCCAGATCATGCTTGGCGAATAGCGCCGCCAGGCCGTTGTGCGCGGCGTCGCTCTTGGCGACGACGACCAGTCCTGTCGTGTCCTTGTCGATTCGGTGCACAATCCCGGGCCGCGCCACGCCGCCGATGCCGCTCAGACTCGCCCCGCAATGCGCCAGCACCGCATTGACCACGGTCCCGCGCATCGAACCCGGGGCAGGGTGCATCGCCATCCCCGCCGGCTTGTCGATGACCAGCAAATGCTCGTCCTCGAACACGACGTTCAGTGGGATCGCTTCCGGCAGCGGAGCTGCGGGTAGAGGCGGCGGCATCGCCAGCGCATAGCGTACGCCGGCGCGCGGCTTGTCCTTGGCTTGCCTCACCACCGCGCCGTCGGCGCTCAACTTGCCGGCGCCGATCAAGCCCTGGATGCGCGCCCGCGACAGATCCGGCCACACCCGCGCCAGCCATACGTCCACGCGCTCGTCGCCCACGCCGGCGGGCGCGACAGTCTCGCGAATTTCGCCATCGTCCTGCCGATCTTGCTCGCCCACAGCTTTGCATACCCGTCCTCTCCCGCTAGGGGGAGGTGGCGAAAATGGGGAACGGCATGGCGAAGCAAGGTTTCACCCGGCGCGGGGCCCTGGTCGCGGCGACCACTGCCGCGGCGACCGCCGCGTGCACTCAGAGCGTCGACACGCCGCCGTATGCGGGCCAGGTCGCGTTCAATCACGGCATCGCGTCGGGGGATCCGCAAGCCGATAAGGTCGTGATCTGGACGCGGGTGACGCCGGCGCAGGCGGGCCCGGTGCCGGTCCGCTGGATCGTGGCGCGCGATCGCGAGCTGACCGACATCGTCAAGACCGGCGTCATCCAGGCCACCGATGCGCGCGACTATACGGTGAAGGCCGACGTCACCGGCCTTCGTGCCGGCGCGCCATACTTCTACGGTTTCCGCGCTGGCGACGCCCATTCGCCGACCGGCAGGACCAAGACGCTGCCGCGCGGGCGTCTCGACCAGCTGAGGCTCGCCGTCGTCAGCTGCGCCTCGTTTCCGCACGGCTTCTTCAACGTCTATGAGGCGATCGCCCACCGCGACGATGTCGATGTCGTCGTCCATCTCGGCGACTACATCTACGAATACGGCCTCTCCGGCTACGGCGGCGATACCGCCATTTCGCTCGGTCGTATTCCATCGCCGCAAGTCGAATGCATACGCTTGGCCGACTATCGTCAGCGCCACGCCCAATACAAAGAGGAAGCCGAGTTGCAGGCGCTGCACGCCAAGGCGCCGTGGATCACGGTGTGGGACGATCACGAAGTCGCCAATGACGATTGGACCGGCGGCGCCGAGAACCATCAGCCGAACGAAGGCGCCTGGGCGGACCGCAAGCGCGCCGCCTTGCAGGCGTATTACGAATGGATGCCGATCCGCGAGCCCGAGCCGGGCCGCGCGTTCGAAGCCATAAACCGCTCTTTCCAGTTCGGCGATCTCATCACGCTGATCATGCTGGAAACGCGCTTGCTGGCGCGCTCCAGACAGATCGATTACGCGACCGACATGCCGATCGCGAAACAGCGCTGGAATTTCTCCGATCCGCGCGCGCCGGTGGCGCTCCGCGATGGCGAGCCGGATGGCGATCACATGCGGCTGCTGCCCGCGATCTATGAAGACATTGCAGGGTCCCTGCAGCCCGTGCTGGATTGGCGCCGCGCCGGTCCCATGCTGCAGAACGCGCAGAACCTGCCGCGCAACTTCTACCTTGCGCCCGATGTCGTTGAACTCAATCGTCGCCTGAGCGCGCCGGATCGTCAGCTCATGGGCGTGGCCCAGGAGCAGTGGTTCGCCGCCCAGCTCGCGGAGTCCAAGCGCGCGGGCGCTGTGTGGCAGGTGATCGGCAACCAGGTGGTGATGGCGCCGGTGCTGGCGCCGGATTTGTCGCAAACGCCGCCGCAGCTTGTCGCCGCCCTCGAGCGGCTGCGTCCGGGCGTAGGGCAATTGCTGAAGCTCACGCGCTTCCCGTTCCCAGCCAATACCGATCAATGGGACGGCTATCCGGCCTCGCGCGCGCGCGTGCTCGAGGCGTTCCGCCGCAATGGCGGCAGCGCCGTCGTGGTGTCGGGCGATTCACACGCCGCATGGGCCAACGAACTCGCCGATGCGCATGGGCGTGTCGCCGTCGAATTCGCCGGCACTTCGGTCACCTCGCCGGGCGAAGCCGCCTATTTCCCGGGCTTGGATTTCGCCGGACTCCTTCGCGCCCGCAATCCCGACATCAAATGGACGGATCAGACCGATCACGGCTTCATCCTGCTGACGCTCACGAGGACGCAAGCGAAGGCCGAGTATTTCATGGTCTCGACGATCCAAGCCAAGCAATACCAGACACGCATCGCGGCGACCTTTACCGTCGCGCCGAATACCGGGGCCGGCATCGGTCCAATCACGCCGGTCTAACCCTTCTCCACGAGCGAGGAGGCGAGTGCGACGCTAGTCCGCGCCCCAATCCTGCTCCGAATCAAAGGGCTCGTCGTTCTGCTCCATGATCAGCCTGCGCATCAGCATCGTGTGCGTGAACAGATTGGCGGCGTTCAGATCGCGGCCATTCTCGAGCGCATAGGCGCGCATCGCATCCGCGAGGGCGATGACTTCGGCGGCATCCATGCGCGCCTCGTACGCCGACTCTGCGACAACATCATGTCGGCCGTTCGCCGAGATGTGTCGCTGCGCGCGCGCGCTTTTCGATGGAGAAAGCTTCAAGTTCCGCCGACGGCTTGCCGGCGAGCCATTCCTGCGCGAATTCACCGTAGATAGGCGCATATTTGAAGCCGTGGCCCGAGCACGCCGAAAACATCAGCACCCGTTCATGAACTGAACTCGGCGCAATGAGGAAGTTTTCATCTTGGGTCAGCGTATAAAGACAGCGCGCCATCTTCACCGGCGTAGGGTCGTGTTTCGGCAGCAGCAGGCGCGCTTGTTGCGACAGCAATTCGGTGTCGGCGATATCGGGCTCGTGCACTTGGTCGGGATCGACGACGCCGCCGATGGAATGCAGCCCAAGCTTATACAGTCCGCGCGGCGCAGACATGCCGAACAGTCCGACATCGTTGTCGACGCACACCACCGGCAGCATGCGCGGTTCCGGCGTTGCAAACCATCCCAGGATGCGCCGCCGCGGCGAGAGCTTCTTGGCGAACTCCGGCAGCATCTTTCCCGCCCAGCTTCCCGCCGCGACGATGATCGCGTCGAACGCCTGCCGCTCACCGCCGATGCGCAGCGACAAGTCTTTGATCGGTGCGTCGATGCGAACATTGTGATGGAGCTTCGCGCCCCAGCGTGGCGCCTGGCGCAGCAGAAACGCGCGCGCCGCATCGGCGGCGACGACGCCGCAATCTTCCTGCCGGAACACGTCCCATTCGCGCGGCATGGCGAGGTAGCCGCGCGTCAGCACGTGCACCGCGTCGCCCGGCAGCAACGCCGCCGGCGTCTGGCTCATGCGCTTGCATGCCTCCACGAACGCAGAGCCGCGCGGGCCCGCCATCAGCCCGCTTGTCCATTCGATCAGCGGCTGGCCGGCAAGGCCCTCCCAGGTCCGCCATAGCGGCGCGGCGCGGCGCGCCAGCCTCACATAGATCTCGCCTTCGCCGGGCGTCAGGCGGGTGATGCGGGTGTCGCCGTGCGAGGAGCCTTGCTCGTGCATCGGTCCGAACTGTTCGAAGCCGGAAACGTCGTGGCCCGCGAGCGCCAGCCGCGCGCAGATGCTCAAGCCCGCAATGCCCAATCCGACGACCGCGACCTTCATGCGCCGCCTTTACCCTCTCCCTCGCATCGAGGGTATAGTGATCTCCCGCTGAAAATGACGCCGTCAGAACTGCTGATTTAGCAGAGAAGCGCGAGCAACCTCGGGAAAGAAACTATGCCACCCTTTCTCGAAAGGAGTGTGTGTGTCCCCGCCTTCTGGGGAGGCAGCCGGACCATTTCATCAGAACACGATGGGCGTCTAGTGTGGTGAGCCGCGCCAAATCTCAAAATTTCGCTTCAGCGCAAGATAGCCGGGATGCTCGCGCAATGCATCGAGTTGAGGGTCGATTGTTAGCCGCAGAAAGAAGGACGGCCCAAGAACCGCGGCGTTTGCCTGAAGATAGTGGATTGCTCGATCGGCGTCGCCGGCATTGAGGAACGACACGGCGAAAGAGTAATTGCGAGCCAGCCGATAGAGTTCATCGTTTGGGGCGTGGGCAGCGAAATCGCGCTCGGCGGCGCGCACGCCGGCGAGGTCCCCAAGCAGGCCGGGCACAACATCGGGAAGCATAGGAGCGCCATCGGGGTAGGGGTTGGCCGAAGCGTCAAGTTGGGCTTTTACCTGAAGCAACAAACGCCTCGCTTCCTCCGTTCGCCCGAGCATGCGCAACGCTATGGCTCGGTCGACGTCGTATAGCTGCGGAAACGAGGGTGGACGCCGAAACTCCTCCGGCCAATCGCGCAGCGCAAATTCTACGTTAGCGGCATTGCGCGTGCACATCGCAAAGCTCAACCGCAAATCCTGACTGGCGGCGGAGCGATCGTTCTTCAGCAGCGTCCAGGCGCCCGCCGCGTCGCCCTGAAAGGAACGAACAAGGCCGGAAAGACGATTTACCGTCAGCGGTGATCCGCCAATGGCTCTGGCGCGTGCGAGCAGGGCTTCCGATTGAGCGAAGCCGCCAGTGATGCCAAGGAGAAAGGCGTCCGCAACAATTGCATCCATGTTCAGCGGATCGAGCGAAATAGCCCGATCGAAGGCGGCGATCGATTCCGCGAATCTCCCGGCGCGACGCGTGATCAGGGCCTTCAAATCCCAGAAATCCGCGTCATTGGGCGCCGCGGCGAGCGCCTGGTCCATATGGTGCAACGACTGGCCGTAATCGAGATAGCCCCAATAGAAATAGGCGGCGAAGGCAAAGTGAGTTGCGGCAGCATTGGGTGCAAGGGAATGAGCGCGTTCGAGTGCGAGCCGCGCTTCGTCACGCAATTGCCTGTCAGCAGTCTGCTGCGGCTCGAAAGAGACGAACGAGCGGCTCAGCGCATAGGCTTTCATGGCATAGGCGCTGGCGAAATTCGGATCGCGAGCGAGCGCCTGATCGAACGCCGCTATCGCCGCCGCATAGGCGTCATCCTGCGCGGGATCGGCATCGCGCACCAGCAGCCGTCCGCGCGCATAAGCCTCGTAGGCGTCGAGATTGTGGGTGCCGCCAACGAAGGCCTCTGTCATCTCCTGTGCCGTCAAGACCGTTCCGAGCGCGTGGGCGATCGCCTCGGTCATCTCTCGCTGAATGTCAAAAAGATTGTCCGCGGTAAGCGTACGATCGTAAGTGTCGCTCCACTTCTGCACCTCGGTGCCGCCGTCAATCAATTGCACGGTGACGCGCACGCGATTGCCGGATCTTTGGACGGCGCCTTCCACCACCGCGTTGGCGCCGAGCTCATGAGCAATCTGGGATGCGCGCGTCGTGGCGCCGGCATAGGCGAGAACCGAGTTGCGGGCGATGACACGCAACGCGGTGATGCTGCCCAGACGGGTCAAGAGATCGTCGTGCAGGCCCGCCGCGAACGCAGCGTCATCGGCCCCCCCGCCAAGCGCGCTGAAGGGCAATACCGCCAAAGTCGGCGGCGCGTTCGTGCCGGGGCGCCGGTCGAGAAGGCGCCACGCCGTGAAGCCCAGCACGGGCACGGCCGCCAAACCGCCGAACAGCAAGGCGCGCGCCAGGCGGCGCCGCGAAATCTTGTTCAGCAGTTTGGCGTGTCCGGGCCCCAACCTGAACACCGCAATCTTCTCGCTCATTTTATCGAGCTGAACGCGCCCGGCCGGCGTGAACGGCAACTCCTCGTCGGTGCGCACTTGCGCCTTGACCGCCTCACTGGCGATCGCCGAGCCTGGTTCCGCCAACACTTGCAGACGCGCAGCGACGTTGACGCCATGGCCGAGCAAGTCGCCGTTATCCTCAACCATGACTTCGCCGAGGTGAAGTCCGATTCGGATTTTTGGGAGCGCGCGTCGCTCCGAGGCGCTTTCATTGAGCAGCGCGAGCGCCGCGCGCACGCCGGCGGTCGCTGATGGAAACTCCAGCATGAAACCATCGCCGGCGGAGCTGAAGATGCGTCCACCGAGCGGGCTCGCAACCTCTGTGATCAGGGCGCGCACTTTGCGCACGCCTTCGGCCGCGGCGCGGTCGTTGAGTTCGGCGGCGTGAGAATAGCCTGCGACATCGAGCGAAAGGATGGTCGCCAGTTTGCGATTTTCCGTCATCTCTCCCGCGCCTTGCGCAATCTCACGGCACTCCGACCGGCTCGGCAAATGCGATCAGAAAACCCGACGCTTGTCCATATCGTGGGATCGTTGCCGGCTTGCGCACCGCCTTCGCGCCGTGAGTGCGTGCGCGCCTCGCCGCTCACTCGAAACGGAAATCCAACGCCATAAAGAATCGCCGACCAAACACATCGTAACGCGAAGGATCGGTGTTGGCTTGCACCTGTTCGCTCGCCATCAAGGGCGGCGCTTGTTCGAAGACGTTGTCGACGCCGCCGCGCAGCCGCGCATATGCGCTGATGTCATATTGGAATGCGAGGTCGACATAGTTGATCGCGCCGATATGGGGAATCGCCAGCACAGGCGGCGGCTGGCCGTAAAATGCAGCGGCCGCCGTCTCGACATTTTCGACGCCTTCGATCCAACGCCAACGCAGCAGCATCTCAAATGGCCTGACGCGATAGCTGAAGGAGGCTACCGCCGTCGTCGCCGGCGTTACAGGCCCTTGTAGATCGTAGCTGCCGCACGCAAAGAGACCTGTGCAGTCGAACAGAGGTTCGCTTGGCGAGAGCGCCGAAGCATTCTGCAGATAGTGTGAAGCACGCACATCGACCGAGAGTTCCGCGTCTTGTCCAAAACTCGCCCAGCGCGGCGCAGGCGCCTCGACGCCGACGTCGACGTCGAGTGATTCGACGACAGCGACCGCGAAGTTGATAGGTATGGATCTGATGGAGATCACGGCGCCGCTGGGATCGCGCGTGACAAGCTGGCACGGCGCGCTTCCTGCACTTGCGGCTACGGCGCATTCTTCAAGAGCAAAGCCGGGATCGAAGCTCTCGATGGCGTCGCGGAGCCGTATATGCGAGTAATCTAGGCTTGCGTGCGCAACAACGGGTCCGTGCGATTGCCAATCCAAGCCGGCAGTGAACGTGTCCGCGATTTCGGGCCTAAGGTTCGGATTGCCGCCCGCGACAAGGTCATAGAAGTAGGGGTGCGAGGGATCATAGACTCCGATGGCGCTGGAGTTCATGCCTTGCGCAATACAGACGTTCGCGAGACCAGCGCCAGCAGGGTCGTTGGATGCGGCGCAAAAATCGATGGATGGATCGAGCACGCCGAGGCCGACCGTCGTTTGGGTATCCAACTCCGCAAGATTTGGCGCGCGCACGGCTCGCTGCATCATTGCCCGAACGCGGAGATCGCTGATCGGGCGCCATTGCATGCCATATTTCCAGGTCCAGCTGTCGCCAGCCGTTGAGTGCTGGGTGAAGCGCGCACCGGCTTCGAGATTGAGCTCTTCGGCGAAGGGCGCATGCGTCAAGACCGGCGCCAACACTTCGCCGAAAATCTCTCTTACTTCGAAAGCGCCGTGAACCGGCTTCAGCGCTTCGTAGCCCAGGACGTCGCCGGTGAAGAAAGCTGGGTCCGGGTTGAAGTTCGATTCCACGCGCCGCCATTCTCCGCCCAGTGCGATGTGGAGCGCTCCGGCTGGCAGGTTGATCGGCGCTCCGGTGATGGACGCCGTCGCGACCTGCTGCCTGGTGGTGGTGAAATTGGAAACCGACGCTATGCGGATGAAATCAACGGCGGCGCTGCTCATCTGGCCTTCGCCGAATATGTTCACGGCGACGCAGCCATTGGAGGGGTCAAGGCAATTGCCGGCGGGATCGACCATGACGCCTTGGAGGAGGCGGCTATGGGAGGCGTTGTTCTCGACACGCTCGTCGGTGTGATTCCGGTCGTAGGAATAGCTGAACTGCCAATCCCAATCGGCAAGATGCCCGTCGAAGCCCGCAACGCCGCGCCAGTATTCGCGCTCATGCGAATCGATGCGCGGATCGGCCTCCGACAATCTGCGCCGGATCCGGAAATGCGCGATCCCGTCGGCGTCTGGATCGAAATCAGCGCTCAATATTTGCCGCGCCTGGGCGGTGAAGAAGGGCGCATCGATGGGCACGTCAATGAAGGTGCTGAGCGGCACCGGCGCCAGCCGAGAGTCGACGCGCGGGTTGGCGTACATGAGTTCGAAGAACGCCTCGGCATGGGCGCCAATGTCGATATTCCCGAAGGCGCCTGCGCTCAGACGGGAGAGCGGCGTCTGCAGATAATTGTCCGGGGCGAAGTTGTAGAAATCGGCCGGATCTTGGAACGGACGAAGGTTTCCTGGAGGATCGAAGATGAGCGCGTCCGCGGGATCGCCGTCCACGTCGATCATGCCCTGAGGGACCGCCGCTGAGCCGAAGGGAAAGAGTGTGCCGTTGGTGTTGTCGTCGCCGATGACGACGCGCGTAAAGGTGCGATCTCCCTGCAAGACAGGGTCTCGCTTGAGATTGTCGACATAAACCAGCAGGTGCGCGCGCCCGTGCATCGCGCTGGTTCCAAGCGCGATGTGTTCGTCGTTCACACGGCCATCGCCGGCGCCGTAAATGTCGCTTTGCCAGCCAAAATCCACGCCTTGGAAATCGCGGCGCGTGATGAAATTGACGACGCCGGCAAGGGCGTCCGAGCCATAGACTGCACTCGCGCCTCCCGTCACGACATCGACACGCGCCAGAATTGCCTCCGGAATCGAATTGAGATCAATCGCTGTGCCCGTGTCAGGCGAGGCAAGCCGTCTGCCATTCAAGAGCACGAGCGAACGCCCGGCGCCGAGCGAGCGCAGATTGACGTGTGCGGTGCCGTCACCGGGATTGTTCGTTGTGCGACTGAAGTCCGGACTGACTTGAGGCAGCGTATTGAGGAAGTCCTCTAATTCCAGCGCGCCATGCTCTTCGATTGTGGCCTGCGTTATGGAGACGATCGGTGAGCCTGCACTCAGATCTGGTCGTGGAATGCGCGTTCCAGTCACGACAATCGCCACATCGTCTTGCGATTGATCGGTGGAAGGGGCCTGCCCGGTGCTCTGCGCAGCCGCCGCCGCGCCCAATACGCCCCAGCACGCTGAGGCTAGAGCCAGTCGGCTCGCCACGCCGCCAAAGCGCATACCCGCCACCCTCCAGGCCGCGAGGCTAGCAAAGCTCCTTGTGAGCGGAAACGCTAGTCGTTTCGCCAAACGAAGCCGCGATTACAGATTGATTTTCGCCGCTCACGCTAGCGCCAGCGTGGGCGCGATTACGCCTTCGCATGTCACGCAACCAACCGACACGGCCGCGATCGCCGGACAATAGAGGCCGATGTCGCTCAGATCGTTGCGGGCCTAAACGCACATGATGTGACGAGGACGACGGCTTTCGATGCTGTTGGCGTCGTGTCCATGGAATGCGGCAGCGCGCCCGTCGTCGGCATTGACGCCGCCCGCGACGGCTTCGCCTTGTTTGCGCACGACCCCCACTGGCGCGTCAGTCTCATCAATGAAACGGTCGATGTCGCAAGTAGCGGCGACTTGGCCGTGTACCGCGGCGCCTACAACGAAGAAAACAGCCGCGCGGGCGTGGTGATGACACACCGCATCAACTTCATCGCTGAATTCCGTCGCGGCGATGATGGAGAATGGGAGATGCTTTGGTACATGGTCGCCAACATGGAGCCATCGCACCCAATGTAGGGCAACGATCGGTTCGGCGAACGCGAGGCCCTCGCAGCTGCAAACATTGCGACGGGCCGATTCAGAGCGTTTTAGCCATTGGCGACTCGGCCTTCAACGCGAGCGGTCCAATTGCGAGCTGGGGGTGTGATGGCTTGGCCATGGCCGGCAGAGCCGCTATTAAGCGCGCTCACTCCGAGAGGTCCACGCGATGTCATCGCTGCGCGAACGAATAGCGAGCGGGTATGCCGCCTATCGCGCCTCGATCGGCAAATTCGTTTTCGAAATCGTGATCGTCTTTATCGGCGTAACGGCGGCCTTCGCGCTTGAGGGGATGCGCCAACAGGCGGACGAAGCGCGGTACCGCTCCAGCATTATCTCCGCACTTGTTCCGACCTTAGACGACGTTCTGCGCCACAACGCGATCTTCGAGCGTGAAACGGAGCTCAAGCTCGCGACATTCGATGCAGCGATTGCACGTCACGAACAGCCCGCCCTGCCGATCTTCCGAGAGCCAAACGCCGAGCGCCCGCCGGTACGTGTGTGGGACGCCGTCGTCTCGACAGGCGCCGCACGAGCGCTGGATCCCGATTTGCTCTTCCAGTTGGCCCAGTTTTACAACCGCCAGGAATCCTTGGGTGAACGCTATGTCCGCTACGCGACCTTCACGGAAGAGCATGTACTGACACTCGGTTCCGACAGGACAGCATTCTATGACGCATCGGGGAAGCTACGACCCGAGTTCGCGGCATATGTCGATCGGCTGCGTGATCTTCTGGCAGCCAGTCGCAGCCTGACGTCGCAGGCGCGGACACTGCGATCCGAGCTGACGCAGCACGGTTGATCTGGCCTCGCCAGAGTCGTCACCGGCCATTTTTGGCGATCGCGTGGCCAAAAGTGTGGCTGGTCCTGGAGTTGCGTATACCCCTCAAACGGGGGGAGGAGACGCGCATGAGCCTCAAGGACCGCATCAAAGCCCGGGTCGAAGCCTTCGACCGCTGGGTGCGGCCATGGGCGGAGCAATCCAACTGGCATGGTTGGGCTTATGAGTTCCTGCTGTTTGGGCTGAAGCAGGCGTGGGCGTGCCTGTTCGGCGCCGTCATGCTGGCGCTCATTGTCGGCACCCATGTCTTCTGGCCGCACCATGCGCCGATCGCGCGCTACGATTTTCTCGTCGCCGCCTCCATCGCCGTGCAGGCCATTCTGCTCGCCACCAAGCTCGAGCGCTGGGAGGAGGCGCTCGTCATCTTCATCTTCCATGTCGTCGGCACCATCATGGAAATTTACAAGACCGCGCACGGCTCCTGGATCTATCCCGAAGCCAGCATCCTGCGCATCGGCGGCGTGCCGCTGTTCTCCGGTTTCATGTACGGCTGCATCGGCTCCTACATCGCCCGCATCTGGCGGTTGTTCGACATCAAGTTCATCCGCTACCCGCCGGTCTGGACGACGTGGGCGCTCGCCATCCTCGCTTATGTCAACTTCTTCACCCACCATTATCTGCCGGACATCCGCCTCGGCCTGTTCGCTTTCTCCGGTCTCATCTTCTGGCGCACCTGGTTCGTGTTCACGCCGGACAAGCGCCCGCGTCACATGCCGGTGATCATGGGTTTTGTGCTCGTCTCGCTCTTCATCTGGTTTGCCGAAAACCTCGGCACCTTCGCCTCGGCCTGGGTTTACCCCGCCCAGCGCGACGGTTGGCATCTGGTGCCGATCGAGAAGATGGGCGCGTGGTATCTGCTCCTGCTCTTGAGCTATGTGCTGGTCAGCCTCGTGCACAAGCCGGAAGAAGCTCCTGCCGAAGTCGCCCCGCGTATCTCGCGCAAGCCAATCCTGGCGGCGGACTGAACCATTCGCAAAGAATATACGCTAGGCCCGAACGTCGATGTGATCGGGACCCAGCCCTGCCATTCGCCGCGAATGCATCGCTTCGAACGCGGCCTCGAGATGCCGCGCATAGAGTTTGCTGTTGAAGAGGGGCGCCATTGCAAGGTTGTGCTGCAGCTTGAGGCGGAGCTTGGCGAGCGTGGCGCCATCGGTTGCGAGTTCGATTGCCTTCGCCACGTAATCCTCTTGCGTGCTCACGATGAGTTCCGGCAACCCGACTGCGCTGAGCAAACTTGCGCCGACTCGTGCAGCGAATGACCTTCCCGCACAGGTCAGCACGGGCAAGCCCGCCCACAGCGCATCGCTGGCGGTAGTGTGCGCATTGTACGGAAGCGTGTCGAGGAAGAGGTCGGCGTGCCTGTGACGCGCCAGATGCTCGTCCAATGGCATGCGAGCCGCAAATACCAGGCGCGCTGCCGAGACGCCACGCGCCTCGGCTTCCTTCCGAAGATTGCTGACTGCGGCAGGATGGCCCTCAAATAGCCAGAGCACGCTGTGCTCCACCGCCTTCAAGATGCGCATCCAAGCATCGAACTGCGCAGGCAGGATCTTGTAGCTGCTGTTGAAACAACAAAACACAAAACCAGAATCCGGAAGGCCCAGTTCGGCCCTCGAGAACTCGCGCTTCGAGATGACTCGCGTCGAATCGTTGGGTTGATAGCTGTTCGGCAGATAGACGATCTTTTCCGTGAAGTCCGTTAAGTTGGTGCGCGGCGTCGCAACTGGGTCGCTGATGAAGTAGTCGATATATTCCGCGCCCATCGTTCCCGGATAGCCGAGATAACTCACTTGCACCGGCGCGCAGCGTTTGGCGAAAATGCCGGGGCGCCCGTCAGTTGTGAAGCCTTTCATGTCGACGGCAATATCGACGCCCAAATCGCGTGAGAGTTCTGCCACCTCATGATCGCTCATTGCCGTCACATCGATGAACTTGTCGAAGGCGCTTACCGCGCGCCTTCGCATGCCGTCGTCGAGATCGGGTCCGAATGAAAAGGCGATTAACTCGAACTTGTCGCGATCGTGGCATTCAAATACCTCAGCCATCAAGAACATGGTGGCGTGCGCGTGGAAATCAGCCGAGTAATGGCCGAGCCGGATCTTTTCTCCGGGCGCGCGCGGCGCGAACGAGCGGCGGCCGCCTGGGAATCTTGTTTGAGTCCATCGCCTGGCCGCCTGCAGCTGCAAGGCGGGGTCGTCGATCAGCCTGACCACGACATACGCGGCGGCCGCATTCTTTGATTCCGAGATCTCCCGCGCCAGTTGGCCGAGCCCAACCGGCATGCCTTGCCAGTCGCAGAGTTCCGCTTTCAGGTGCAGATACGCGCCGTTCAGAAATTCCAAGTCGGGCTCTTCGGAAAGCGCCCTTTCATAGCTGGAGCGAGCCTCATCGAGGCGGCTCAAAGCCCGCAGCGCGCCGCCGCGGTTTGCAAACAGGTCGCCGTTGTGAGCGCCGAGCGCAATCGCCCGATCGTAGCTCTGAATCGCCTCCTCGAACCGTTTTAGCGCTTGG
This sequence comes from Pseudomonadota bacterium, assembly GCA_018241475.1. Lineage (GTDB taxonomy): Bacteria > Pseudomonadota > Alphaproteobacteria > Caulobacterales > Aquidulcibacteraceae > Vitreimonas. Next base: position 18,979 of record JAFEDV010000443.1, read on the forward strand.
AGCGCGTTGCCGCGCGCGATCCAGGCGGCAGTATTGGCGGGATCGACAGCCAAGGCGGCGTCAAAGCTGGCAAGAGCTTCTCCGAAGCGTGTAAGCGAGAGGAATGAGACGCCGCTGTTTATGTGCGGATCGGCGTAGTCCGGATTCAACACGATGGCGCTGCGGTGGGATTGGATCGCGTCTTCGAAGCGGGCGAGCCCCTGCAGCGCCAACCCGCGGCTGTTGCGCGCGGTGGCGCTGTCTGGCTTCAAAGCCAGCGTCATGTCGAAGCAGGTCAGCGCTTCTTCATGGCGCTTCAAATCCAATAAGGCGTTGCCGCGGTTATAGTGCGACTCCGCATCGCGCGGCGCCAGCGCAGTGGCGCGATCGAAACTGGCGAGCGCCTCATCGGGACGCCCAAGGTCCATGAGCGCGAGCCCGCGATTGTTGTGCAGGTCGACGCGATTCCGCGATACGGTCAATGCCGCGTCGAAGGCCGCCAGCGCCGCGTCAGATTGCTTCAGCGCGCGGAGAGCGAGGCCGAGATTGTTCTGCGCATCGGGATTTTTGGGGTTGAGTGCAATCAAGGCGTCGAAGCAGGCAATCGCCTCCTCGAAGCGACCCAACTCGAGCAGCACCCGACCCCGCATGCTCAGCGCCTCGGGCAGACCGGGTTTGAGATGCAGAACCTTGTCGTACGCCGCGAGCGCGTCGTCGAACTGTCGAAGCGTTTGCAGCGTGCCCCCTAGCGCGTAGTGGTAGTTGGCATTGCCGGAGTTGATGGCGATTGCGCGCCGAAGCAGCTTTTCCGCAGTTTGAGGATTGCCGGTTTGCGCGTTGGCGACGCCCAGCAGATACAAGCCGTCGGGATTGTTGGGCTGAAGCTTAAGAACCGCTTCATACAATATCCGGGCCTGCTCCAGCTGTCCTTTCTGGTGCAGCGCCGCCGCCTCGCGAAGGCGCGCCTGCACCTGCGTCGCCGTGACGTTGGCTGTGTCCGCAGGTGGGAGGCCGGGATGCTTGGGCGGCACGCGCCGTCTTACGGGTCAGAACACGGCCAGCGCAAGTTCGCCGGGATCAGTATCCCGCCAGCTTCAAGAACCGGTTCCTGAGTTCGGGATCGTCCTTGAAGGCGCCGGTGAATTGCGTGGTCACCGTGGTCACCTCCTTGTGGTGCACGCCGCGCGTCGACATGCACTGATGCTCGGCGTCAATCAGCACGGCGACGCCGCGCGCCTTCAGCGTGTCGCTGATGACTTCGGCGATCTGGGAGGTCATCGTCTCCTGCGTCTGCAGGCGCTTGGCGAAAATCTCGACCACGCGCGCGATCTTGGAGATGCCGACTACGGCGTCGCTCGGCAGATAGGCCACGAACGCCTTGCCCAGGAACGGCGCAATGTGGTGCTCGCAATGGCTCTCCACGTCGATATTCTTGAGCATGACGATATCGTCATAACCCTGCACATCCTCAAACAAGGTGGTGAGTTCGTCCTGGGGGCAGCGGTCGTAGCCGCCGAACCATTCCCGATAGGCATCGACCACGCGCGCGGGCGTGTCGATCAAGCCCTCGCGGCTCGGGTCGTCGCCCGCCCAGGCGATCAGCGTGCGAACGGCCTCCATGGCCGCTTCGCGCGTGGGGCGCTTGGCGTGCGCCTCTGCGGGCGAGCGCAACTTCAGAACTTCACTCATCAGCGAGAATCCTTGGTCTGAGGAGCGGAGGTCGAGCCGGGAGGGTCTATCCGTCAGGAAAGCACCCGGTCTTAACGCCCGCCCGCGGTTTTACCCTCAGGCTAGCCGGAGCCGGCATTGGCCCCTCAGCGAGAGATAGTAAGTACCACGTTTGATGCTAGACCGCAGCCGACGTTCCCGTGTTTCGCCATGCCGATATCCCTGACCAACACCCTAACCCGGCGTAAGGAAGTCTTCGCCCCCGCCGACCCCAAGCGGGTGACGATGTATGTCTGCGGGCCCACGGTCTATTCCTACGCCCATATCGGCAATGCTCGTCCGCCCGTCGTCTTCGACGTGCTCTTCCGTCTGTTGCGCCACGAATACGGCGAGGACGCCGTCGTCTACGCGCGCAACTACACCGACATCGAAGACAAGATCATCGCCGCAGCCAACGCCGCCGGCGCTCCGATCGAAGCCATTACCGACAAGTTCATGGCCATCTACGATGCCGACATCGCCGCGCTCGGCGTCTTGGCGCCGACCCTTTCGCCGCGCGCGACGCAACATGTCGAAAGCATGATCGCCATCATAGAGAAGCTGATCGAGATGGGCGCCGCCTACAAGGCGCCGAGCGGCGTCTATTTCGCGGTCGAGAGGGACAACGACTACGGCAAGCTGTCCGGCCGCAATCAAGACGAGCTGCAAGCAGGTGCGCGGGTCGAAGGCGAGGATGACAAGCGCAATCCTTCAGATTTCGCATTGTGGAAAGCCGCCAAACCGGGCGAACCATCTTGGGACGCGCCGTTCGGCGCCGGACGTCCCGGCTGGCACATCGAATGCTCGGCGATGATCGAGCGCGAACTCGGATCGCCGATCGACATCCACGGCGGAGGCATCGATCTCGTGTTCCCGCACCACGAAAACGAAATCGCCCAATCGGAAACCGCACACGGTCACGCGCTGGCGCGCTACTGGCTGCACAACGGCTTTCTCACCATGGACCGTGAGAAGATGTCGAAGTCGCTCGGCAACATCGTCACCGTGCACGAGCTCTTAGAGCAGGGCTGGCAGGGCGAGACGCTGCGCTGGGCGCTACTGTCCGCGCACTATCGCGCGCCGCTCGATTTCGGCGAAGATCTGCTGAAGCAGTCGCAAGCCAGCCTCGACCGCCTCTATGGCGCGCTGTTGCGCCTGAAGCACGTGCCGGCGCCGCCGCTGAAGGACGAGTCCGCGCCGCTGGCGGCTTTTCGCGCCGCGCTCGCCGACGATCTCAACACGCCCGCGGCCATTGCCGAACTCTTCGCGCTCGCCACCGCCGCCAACACCGCCACCCGCACCGATCACCAGGCGCGGGCGAAGGCGGAATTGCTCGCGGCGGCGTCACTGCTCGGCGTCCTGCAAGACGATCCTGAGCATTGGTTTCGCGCTTCCTTCGGCGAAGAAGCTGCGCGCGAGATCGACGCGCTCGTTGCTGAACGCGTCGCTGCACGCGCGACGAAGGATTTTGCGACCGCCGACCGCATTCGCGAAACGCTCGGCGAACGCGGCGTCGAAGTCATGGATGGGCCTTCTGGCAGCACCTGGCGGCGCAAGAGCTAGATTCTCAGGCTGCCCGCGCCGCGCCCAGCACTTCAGTCACGATCGCGCGCACGTCTTCCTCGCGCGTGCGATTGTTGACGAAGCAGGCGCGCAGCGCAAAATCGCCGCGGAGGGTGGCGTTGGATATGTAGATCCGCCCACGTTCGATCACGCGTTTCAGCAGCGCTTCGTTGTCGGCGCTGCGATGCCGGAAGCACACGGCGCTGAGCGGCCCCGTCGCCATCAGCTCCAGGTCGGGCTCGCTCCGCACCAGCGCTTCCAGCAGGCGCGCATGCGCCAAGTCCTGCGCGATCGCATCCCGAAACGCCGCGCGCCCATGATACTGCAGCGACATCCACAGCTTCAGTGCGCGAAATCGCCGCGACAGCTCAATCGATTCGTCGAAGAATGCGAACGCTTCGACCGGATCGGTATTGGTCACCTTCACGTAGTCGCCGCTATGCGAGAACGCGACGCGCGCCGCGCCCGCGTCGCGAAACAGCAGGCAGCCGCAATCGAGCGGCTGGTAGAGCCATTTGTGCGCATCGAGCGACAGCGAATCCGCCAGCGCCAGGCCTTCGAACAAATCCGGCCGCGCCAGCGCCGCGAGCGCCCCATAGGCGCCGTCGACATGCAGCCAGAGATCGTTCGCCTGGGCGATGGCGGCGATGGCCGGCATGGGATCGATGGCGCCGGTCGACACCGTCCCCGCGCTGGCGACGATCGCCAGCGGCCGCTTTCCCGCGGCGCGATCGGCGGCTATCGCCGACGCCAACGCGTCCGGCTGCATGCGGAACTCCTCGTCGCTCGCCACGACGCGCAAGTTCCGCCGTCCGATCCCGAGCAGCGCAACTGCCTTGTCGATCGACATGTGCGCCTGAT